>CAYMQR010000248.1:0-7638 GCA_964392195.1 uncultured bacterium
CAGTGGGGCATGCCGCGGATCGACCCGTTGTATCCCGTCGACAGGATCATCCGCTCGCGCTCGATCACCGCGCCGACGTGCTTGCGGTCGCAGGTGGCGCGCGTCGCGACCTCGACGGCGATGTTCATGAAGTAGCGGTCCCAGCTCGCGCGCCGGCGCGGCTCGGCTGCCGCGCCCTTGGGGGCGCTCGAGGTCGCGGCGGCGACCCTCGCGGTGGCGCCGCGGGCGGCGCTCCTGGCGGAACGGGGGGCGCGGTTCTTCGGCGGCGATCCCATGCGGTTCTCCCGGTCTCGGTGGGGCCGAACTATCGCACGAGCCGGGGCTCTCGCCACCTCTCGACGAGTCCGGCCGGCCCCCCCTGGGACGACTGGGACGTCTCGACGCCCGGGTCACGCCGGGGGTTGAAGCGCGTCGACGAGATCCGCTCGCGCAGCGCCTTCACCCGCTCGTCGTCCTTGCCGAAGGCGTCGCGTGCCTGCTGGTAGTGGTAGATCGCGAGGCGCCGGTCACGGTCGAGCAGCGCCGCCTGGGCGAGCTCGAGCGACGCCTCGCCGGTCCGCCCCTGCTCGCCCAGCACGACGCCGAGCTGCTGGTGCGCCTCGGCGTCGCCGGGCAGCCGGTCCACCACCAGCCGGTACACCTGCTCGGCCTCGCCGCGGCGACCGAGCGCCCGGAGCACCCGGCCATACGCGCGGTCGATGTCCGGGTCGGCGGCCTGGAGGCGATGCGCGCGGGACAGCGCGACCACGGCGTCGTCGAGCCGCTGCGACGCCTCGAGGATCTCGCCGAGCTCGGCCCATCCCCGGGCGTACTCGGGCTGCTCGGCGAGCACCGACCGCATCAGGTCGTAGGCGTCGGGCAGGCGTCCGAGCGCCTTCAGGGCGAGGGCCATGCCGAGGCGATCGTAGACCGTCCGGTCGTCCCTCTTGAGCCGCTCGCCGTAGTGGACGGCCGCGGCCGCGGCGCCGTCCGAGATCACCCGCGCCCGCGCCTGGACGCGCCCCAGGTCACCGGCGGCGAGCGGCATCTCGTGGCTGCGCGGCGTGTGCTCGGCGATGTCCTCCACGACGCCGATCCGCGACGACACCTCCGGGTGCGTGAGCAGGTAGGGTGGCGCGAAGATCGGGCTGCGCCGCTCCTCGTCGAGCAGGCGGTGAAAGAACCCCGACATCGCCCGCGGAGAGTAGCCGGCGCCGGTCAGGATCTTCATCCCCTGCCGGTCGGCCTCGTCCTCCATCTCCCGGGTGTGCGCCAGCATGGAGGCCTGGGCGGTGGCGAGCGTACCCATCATCCCCGCCTGCCCGAGCTGCGCCGCCTGGTTGCCGCCGCTGGACGCGATCACCGCGCTCGCGATCAGGCCGGCCAGCGCCGCGATGCTCGCCTTCTGCGAGCTCTCGATGTTGAGCGCGATGTGGCGGCCGCGCACGTGGGCCGCCTCGTGGGAGAGCACCGCGGCGAGCTCGTCGTCGCTGCGCGCGGCGAGCACCAGGCCGGTGTGGACGAAGATGTATCCCGCCGGGCCGGCGAACGCGTTGATCCGCGAGTCACGGATGACCGCGAACGTGAGATCGAACGGGCCGCGGCCGGCCGAGCGAGCCACCTCGGCCCCGACCGCCTGCACGTAGCCCACGATCTCCGAGTCCTTCACGATCGGGAGCTGGTCCTGGACCTGGGCGAGGAACTCCTCGCCGAGCTCGCGCTCGTCCTCGATCGTGAAGGTGAAGAACGTGCCGTTGGCGAGCTTGTCGATGGGGTGGTCGGGGATCCCGCACCCGCTGCCCGGCCAGGCGAGCGACACCACCAGCGCGAGAGCGAGGCCGGCACGTCCGCGCCGCGACCGATGCAGCTTCAACCGGAAGACCTTCGAACCGCGGGGCTCGGCACGGGTGGCGGGGGGCTCGAGACGGCGCGACCGCGATCGCTCGATCCGGTGGGAATTTCGCGGGCAGAATCGCACTCGCCTCGAGGGTCTGCAAGGAAGCGCGCGGCGCCGCCCTGCGTCGCGGCCTCGATCGGCCGGACCCGGTGTGGCACCATCGGTCGCCGCGCCCCGCTCCGGGCGCCCTCCCATGATCGAGCCAGCGACGGTCCCACGCCCGGTTAGACGCAGCGAGGGCCTCGGGTATGCGGTGCTGCTCGCGATTTCGGTGATCGCGCTGCACCACGGCGTGGCGATCGGGCCGGCTGCTCACCACCGCGGGCAAGACGATCTCGAGCTCACGATCCCGTACGCGCAGGCCCTGTGGCGCGCGATCCGAGCCCACGAGTCGCCGTGGTGGCTGCCGTGGATCGACGGCGGCACCAGCGCCTTCGCGCGCTTCCCGTACCTCGGCCCGTTCTACCCGGCGGTGCTCGCGTTCATCGGCGGCGATCCGCTGCGCGCGCTCGATGGCGTCTTGCTGGCGCACGTGGCGATCGCCGCGTTCGGCGTCCGGGCGTGGCTCCGCGCGCTCGGCGGGTCGCGGGGCGCGAGCGTCCTCGGCGGCATGGTGTTCGCCGGCTCGAGCGTGTGGCACGTGGCGGCCCACGAGGGCTACGCCACCGAGGCGCCGGTGTGGACTTGGCTACCGTGGGTGCTCGCGGCGATCGAGCGCGCCCGCACGGACGACGCGGTCCGGCACGGCGCGAGGGCGGCGCTCGCCGTGGGCCTGCTCACGCTCGGCGGCCACGCCACCGACCTCTACGTCGGCGCGCTCGCCGCGCTGACCTACCTCTTGGCGCGGCTGTGGTCGCTCCGCGAGGAACGCGGCGAGGCGCGGAGGATCGTCGTGGCGAGCCTCGTCGCGGCGGCGCTGGGCGCGGGGATCGGCCTCGCGTTCTGGCTCCCCGTGCTCCGCACCATCGATCTGAGCGCGCTCGCGGTCGACCGGCCCTCGAAGCCGGGGATCCCACACCCGCTTCTGCGCCTGCTCCGACCCGGCGACGGCTGGGGCACCAAGGACTCGCTCTACGTCGGGGTGGTGACGATCGCCTTCGTCGCGGCGGCGTTCCGTGCCCGGACCCGCCGGCTGGCGTGGCCGCTGGCGGCGGTCGTGCTCATGGCGTCGGTGCTGTCGTTCGGCCCAGGCACGGTCGCGTGGCGGGTCCTCACGTTCGTTCCCGGGTTTGCGGCGATCGATCAGGCGAACGTGTTCTCGTGGCCGTTCGCGCTGTTCGCGGCCGCGCTCGCCGGTCTCGGCGCACCAGGGGCGGGCGGGCCGCGCCAACGCCGTGTCCGGCGCAGCGTGGCGATCGCATCGGTGCTGCTCGTCGCGGACCTCGCGCTCTATTCGGTCCCCCGCGGGCTCGCCCCCGGCGAACCGGGTCGCCCGTCAGGGTCTGGGAACCGGTCGCCGCTCGCGGGGCCGGAGCAATGCGTCGTGGCGGCCAGCGACCCGCCCGGACCGCCGGCCCGCGTGCTTTTCCTCGAGCGCTGGCCCTCCGAGGCGGAGCTGGGCTTGTGGCGCAACGATGCGCTGCGCCTGGGGTGCGTCGAGGACGTGCGAGCCTCCGCCCATCTCGGCTCGCCGCGCACGCGGCGGATGCTGCGGGCGCTCGGGCCCTGGCCCGTCGACTGGGACACCTTCTCCGACGATCGCGCCCGAGCGCCAGCCACGATCGAGCTCGCGGAGACGAGCCAGGCGACCCGGATCCTGGACCTCCTCGGCGTCGGCATGGTCCGCACCGACGTCGACGTGCTCGGCGATGCGTTCGAACGGCGTACCGGCGAAGGCCGCACCGCGAGCTGGGTCCGCCGCGTCCCGCTGCCGCGCTACCGGCTGGTCCATCGGGCCGAGGTCGTGGCCAGCGAGGCGGCCGCGGCCGAGCGCGTTCTCGCGCCCGGCTTCGACCCGCGGACCTCCGTCGTGCTGGAGGACGAGACGCAGGACCTCCTCGGCGCCACCACCAGCGCCGCCGGAGACGGCGCCGCCTCACCCGCACCAGTCCTCGTCGAGCGTTACCGCCCTGGCGACGTCGTCGTTCGCTGCCGGGCGCGCGCCGGCGAGCTGCTCGTCGTCGGCGAGACCTGGTTCCGCGGCTGGCGAGCGGAGGTCGACGGCAGGCCGGTCGCGCTGGTGCGCGCCAACCACCTCCACATGGCGCTCGCTCCACCGCCGGGCGAGCACACGGTCCACCTCACGTACGCGCCACCCGGGTTCGAGCTGGGTCTGGGGATCGCATCCCTCAGCGCGCTGCTCGCCGTCGCGCTGGCGACGCGGCCGGTCCGCCCGCGCCGCCCGTGACCGAGTCTTGACCGAGCCCTGATCGTTCACCGACCGCGGAGAGACCGATCCCCGGCATGCTCCTGGCCGAGCGGCCGCGCAGCAACGCGCGCGCTTCGTGGAGGACCGCCATGGCCGCGCGCGAGATCGAAGCTCCTCTCACCGCGGCGCAGCTCCGGCCGAGCTTCGAGGACGCGTCTCCGCGGCTGCGCCTCGCCGCCAAGGTGGCCGCGTTCGCGGACGAGCTCCGCCGCTCGTACTGGGCGCGAGCCGTTCGCTACGACGACGTCGTGGCCCGCCTCGATGCGGTGGCGTCGGAGCTCGGGGCCCGCTTCGAGCTCGTCGAGCTCGGCCGTGCCATGGTGCTGGCGCGCGGCTTCGATCGGCGGGACGATCGCTTCGACGCCGAGCTGCTCGCCTCGACGATGGGCTTCCACGAGGTCCCCATCCTGCGCTGACTCGTCTCGGTGGATTCGCCACGCATGCCGAAGCGTCCCCATCTCTCCACCGCGGTCGCGCTGACCCTGGCGTGGTCGCTGCTGGCGTGGGGGCTGTTCGCCCTCGGTGGCGTGTTCATCCGCGAGCGGGACGATGCCCTGCGCTCCCTCGACGAGCGCCGCCGAGCGCTCGGTCTCTACGCCGAGCGAGCGCTCGCCGAGCGCTTCGCCGCCGCGCTGCGCGACGCCGCCGAGCGCATCCCGATGGCCCTCGCGGACCCCCTGCTCGCCGCTGACGACCTGTTCCTGCGCGACCACGGCGAGGTCCGCCTGCCGCGGCGACCCACGGCGCGCCCGGGTGACGACACGCCCGGCTCGCGCCTCGCCGACCGCATCGCGAACGGCGACATCCCGGACGAGGATCCGTCGGGTCCCGGCGAGGAGCTCGCCCCGTGGAACGAGCGGCTCCGGATCGCGCGCGCGTTCGTCGCCGCGGTCCGCCTCGACGACCGCGCGCAGATCGAGACCCGCTTCCGCGCGCTGCTCGCGCACCAGGCCCGTTACCGGATCGAGGCCGCGCTCGACCTGCCGTCACGGCTCGGCCTGGTCGAGCTGCTGACGCGCGAGAGCCACCCGGATCCCGAGCTGCTGCGGGCGCTGTTGCGGGACGGAGTGGTGGGTGCGGACGGGTCGACGGTGCCCGGTCTCGAGCGGGCGCTGCTCGCGTCGCGGCATCGGTTCACCGCGCCCGACTTCGGCGCGCTCGCCGACCGCCTGGCGGCGCTCGCCGAACGGGCCGGCGTCGCCTACGACGACTTCTTCGCGCGCGCGCAGGAGCCGCCCGTGGCGGCGCCCGATCCGCGCGCGGACGTCGACGCGCCGTCGCTGGTCGACGCCGGACGCTGGGTGGTGCGGCCCGCCGGGAACGAACGGGTCGAGGGCGCCCGGGTGGAGCTGGATCCGCTGATCGCCTCGGTGCTCGAGGAGATGCGCGACCGCGGCTTGCTCGGCGCCGGTGACACGATCGGCGCGCGGGACGTCCCCGCGTCCGCGATCCCGCTCGCCCGGCTCACGCTGGTGTTCGAGTCCCCGTCCTGGGCCTCGGCGGCGACCGAGATCGAGGCGCGGTTCCGCTGGAAGATCGGGCTGCTCCTCGCCTCCGCCGCCGTCGCGCTGGCCTTCGCCGCGCTCGCCTTCGCATTCCAGCGCCAGGGGCGGCGCGTTCTCGAGCTGCAGAGCGCCTTCGTCTCGACCGTGTCGCACGAGCTCCGGACACCGCTCGCGACGATCCGGCTGCTCGCCGAGACCCTCGAGCGGCGCGTCGCCGAGCTACCGGGCGCCAGGGACTACCCGGCGCGGATCGTGCGCGCCGCCGACGGGCTGGCGTTCCTGGTCGACAACCTGCTCTCGGCGCAGCGTCTCGACAGGGGGCGAGGGATCACCGAGCGCTCGAGCGTCGCGCTCGGCGAGCTGCTCGACCGGATCGCCCAGGACACCAGCGCCAGCCTGGGGATCGAGGTGAACGTCGACTGGAGCGGACTGCGCGAGCCGACGGTCCAGGCCGATCCGCGGCTCGTCGAGGTCCTGTTCGCCAACCTGGTGCGCAACGCCTTCCTGTACTCCACGCGGCGGCCTGTGACGCTCTCCGCGGCGAGCGAGCGAGCCGGCGCGGCGGTGGTCGTGCGCCTCACCGACGGCGGCGACGGCTTCGCGCCCGACGAGCGCGACGCGATCTTCACCGCGTTCCACCGCGGCGCCGCGGCGTCCGCCCGCTCCACGCCCGGGACCGGGCTCGGGCTGTCACTCTGCAAGCGCATCGCCGAGCTCCACGGCGGATCGATCGCCCTCGTCGACACGTCCCCGGCCGGCTCGACGTTCGAGGTACGTTTTCCCGCCCCGCGCTGAGCACTGGCCGCTCGCGCCGAGAATCGCCGATGCCCGGCAAACCCCATCCAGGCCAAGCCCACACACCGAGAGTGCTCGTCGTCGAGGACGACGAATCGCTGCGGGTCGCGCTGGCCGACAACCTCGAGGACGAGGGCTACGAGGTGGTGGTCGCGGCGAACGGTGCAGCGGCACGCCAGGCGCTGGCGGAGCACTCGCCCGACCTCGTCGTCCTCGATCTCATGCTCCCCGACACCGACGGCTACACCCTCTGCCAGCGCATCCGCTCCGAGCCCCACCCGCCTCGCGTGCTGATGCTCACCGCCCGCACCCTCGAGGACGACGTCGTGCGCGGCTTCGACGTGGGCGCCGACGACTACCTCGCCAAGCCGTACCGGCTTCGCGAGCTGCTGGCGCGGGTCCGCGCCCTGCTGAGGCGCGGCGAGACCGCGCCCGAGCTGTTCCGGCTCGGCGCCTTCGAGGTCGACGTGCCGGCCCGTGCGGTGCGGGGTGAAGGCGGCCTCGAGGTGGAGCTCACCAAGACCGAGTTCGATCTCCTGGTGATGCTGCTGCGAAATGCGGATCGAGCCCTCGATCGCGACACGATCCTCGACGAGCTGCGCGGACGCCACGTCATGGTCGACCCGCGCACCATCGACAACTTCGTGTCGAGCCTCAAGCGCAAGCTCGCGTGGACGCCGGACTCGCCGTGGCGGATCGCCAGCGTCCGCGGCGTGGGCTACCGTCTCGAACGGTGAGCGCCCTGCCGACCGCCACGCAGGCCCCGGCGCCCGATCCCCGCTCCGCCGCCGCGTACTACGCACCGCTCGCGTCGTGGCGCGGACATTCCTACGCCCGCCGTCGCGCGCGGATCCTGCCTCGCCTCGACGGCCGCATCCTCGACGTGGGCTGCGGTGACGGGCGGATCGTGCTCGACGCGCTCGGCGCGCGTGGATTCGGCCTGGACGCGAGCGCGCCGATGCTGGACGCGGCGCGAGTGCGCGCGCCGAGCGCTCGGCTCGCGCGCGGGGACGCGCAAGAGCTTCCCTACCGCGCCGCGACGTTCGACACCGCTCTCGTCAGCCACGCGCTCTGGCTGCTGGACGCGCCCGACC
>CAYMQR010000249.1:0-7637 GCA_964392195.1 uncultured bacterium
GGTACCCGTCCTTGCCGTGCAGCCCACGGAACAGCTCGAGCAGGATCCGCTGCACGCCGCCGGCCTCGACCCCGACCGGGTTGACGACCAGGATCGGCCGCTCGCGCGTGGCCGGCCGCGCGGGCAGGTTGGCCTCGGGCTTGCTCGATGGCGCCGGGTAGAGCGCCCCGGGGCCTTCCTTGCCGGCGAGCCCGTCGAGCACCGCGCGCGCGTAGGCGGGCAGCGATCCCCACGCGCCCGCGCGCACCAGGTCGAGCCCGCGGCGCGCGATGTGGGCGATCTGGAACGGCAGCCACGCCAGCCGCTGCAGCGGCGAGGTGATCCGCCGCACCAGCAGGAAGCGGTTGCGCACCTGGTAGTAGACGTAGAAGGGCGAGTCGTAGCCGCCCGACGAGCGGGCGTGGCCGTGATGCGCCCGTGCACCCGGCTCGAAGCGGACGCGGAAGCCCGCGCGCTTGATGCGCAGGTTCCACTCGACGTCCTCGTAGCCGTGGTGGAAGCGCTCGTCGAGGCGGCCGGCGCGCTCGATGGCGGTGGCGCGCGCGAGCAGGCAGCAGCCCGATACGAAGTCCACGTCGGCCGCCTGCGAGAAGCGCGGCCCGTCGTGCTCGCCGAGCCCGACGGAGCGCGACCGCCCGGTCCACCTCGAGATACGTCCGCCCGCGTACTGGATCAGCGTCGGGTCCGTGTCGAACAGGACCTTCGGCCCGACCAGCCCGATCCGCGGCTCGCCGTCGAGCACCCCGACCAGCCGTGCGATGCAGTCGGGCTCGACCGTCGCGTCGTTGTTGAGGAACAGCACGTACTCGGCGCCCAGCGCGCGGGCGTGCTCGATCCCGCGGTTCATCCCGCGCGCGTAGCCGAGATTGCTGCCGAGCGGGAGCACCTCGACCGCCGGGTGGTTCGCCGCGACCTTCTCGGCCGAGCCATCGGTGGAGCCGTTGTCCACGATCACGGTGTGCACGGCGACGCCGCGCGAGCGCGCCGCGGACGCGACGCACGGCTCGAGGATCGCCGCGCCGTTCCAGTTCAGGACCAGCACCACCACGCGCGCCGCGCCGCCGTGCTGCGGCGCGGCAGGTCGTGCGGCGGCCACGCCCGGCTGAGTCGGGTCGGTCATGGCGTCATGCGCCGCGCGCCGTCCAAGCGAGTGGGCGAGCCCGGGGCGCGCGCTTCACAGCGCGGCCGCCGACCGGGCCGCGACCACCGGACTCTCGTCGGGCGCCTCGCCGAGGAGGTCGCGGTAGTGGGCGTCGAGCTCGTCGATGATCGGACCCCACGCGTAGCGCGTCGCCACGAGGTGGCGGCCTGCCTCGCCCATCTGCGCGCAGCGCGCGGGATCGGCGAGGAGCTCGAGGGTGCGGCTCGCGAACTCCTCCGCGCCCTTGGCCACCACCAGCTCGCGGCCGTCGCTGCCACCGATCCCCTCCGCGCCGAGCGGCGTGGTCACCACCGGCACCTCGTGGGCGAGCGCTTCGAGCACCTTGGTCTTGATGCCGCCGCCGAAGCGGATCGGCGCGATGCAGAGCTGCGCACCGCGGTAGACCGGCGCCAGGTCCTCGACGAAGCCACGCACGGTGACACCGGGGATCGAGTCGAACTCGCGCGGCGCCGGCGCGCCCACCACCGTCAGCGTGGTCCGGGGGCGCGCGGCGAGCACTCTCGGGTAGACCTCGCGCAGGAAGTAGGCGAGCCCGTCGTGGTTGGCCGGGTGCTTGAAAGAGCCCACGAACAGGAGCCCCTCGCGCGGTCGCGGCGACGGCGGCGCGAGGGTGGGCAGGTCGACGCCCGGAAGGCGGACGTGGATCGGCAGTCCGGGGCAGCGCGCGAGCAACCACGCGCGGTCCTCGCCGGTGAGCGTGAAGACCTTGCGGAAGTGGCGGATGATCGAGCGCTCGAAGCGCTCCGCCTTCCACCAGTCGAAGCGGAAGTACGCCTGGCGCGGCGTGAGCCGCTCGTTGCGGATCCGGCCGCGCCAGTGCCGGCCGAAGCACTCGATCAGGTCGAGCACGATCCGCGGGTGGCGGATGTGGCGCGCGTAGTGGGCGAGGAACAGGTACTCGAGCTGGACGATGTCGAAGCCCTGCGTCGAGATGAGCTGGTCGAGCTCGGCGACGAACTTGGGATCGGTCAGGTGGACCGTCAGGCTGGGATCGCGGCTCACCAGGTTGCGCAGGCGCTTGCGCTTCGAGATGTGCTCGAAGTCGTGGACGACGGTGCGGATGCGCTCGACGAACGGCTCGATCTCGCGGAGATACGCCGCCTCGTCGGGATGCTGCAGGAAGCTCAGGAGGGTGATGCGATGGCGCGGACCGAGATGCCGGAGCAGGTTGTAGATGACGAGGCCGCCGCCGTGACCGATCCGCGGATGGGGTAGGTACGGGGAGACGATCAGGATCTTCATTCCGGGGCTCTCACCGCTTGGTCGGATTCGTGAGCTGGCGCCACCTGCGCGCGACGCGCGAAAGGAAAATAGTAGCACTGTGCCCGGCCGCGATGCAGCCGTTCGGCGGCCGAAATTCGCTGAGTCGGGCCTCACCTTTCGCTGGCGGAGCCGTCCGCCGCCGCGCCGGGACGCCGGGCGCGCCGCCTGGCCGCGTGTCCGGCGGCCATCACGGCGGCACATGCCAGCGCCACCATGACCAGGCGCGCGGGCGCGCTCCATCCGACCGCGGCATCGAGCACCGCCCGCGCCACCGCCGCGAGCACCGTCAGGCCCGCCAGGATCGCGACCGGCCGCCGCCACGCGATGCGGCCCGGTCCGCCGAGCTGCCCGAGCAGCAGCCGCCACAACACCACGTTCGCGACCACCGTGGCGACCGAGGTGGCGGCGGCGAGCCCAGGCAGGCCGAATCGCCCCACCCAGAGCGCGTCGAGCGCCACGTTGGCGAGCATCTCGAAGGCGACGATCACCAGGAGCGGCCGGGTCTGGCCGAGCGCGAAGAACGCCGCGATCAGGAGCGGCGAGAACGCGTTGATCGCGAAGGCCGGGATCAAGCACCCGAGCACCGACGCCACCTCGGCGGTGTCCGCGGCGGAGAACTGGCCGCGCTCGAGCCACACCGCGACCAGCTCACCGCGAACCACCGTCATCACCACCAGCGCAGGCAGCGCGGTGCGCGCCACCAGCCCGGCGGCGGAGGAGAGGGTGCGGCGCGCACCGTCCCAGTCGCGCGCGGCGGCCGCCTCCGAGAGGTAGGTGAGCGCCGGCCCGCTCACCGAGAGCGCGAACAGCGCCATGATCGGGAAGCGGAAGCGCTCCGCATAGCCGAGCTGGGCGAGCGCCTCGGTAGGCAGCCGCGAGGCGAACCAGCGGTCGGTGAGCAGGTTCACGTGTCCCGCCGCGCCGAGCGCGAGCATGCCGCCCACCGGGACCAGCTCGGTGAGCCAGACGCGCGGGGAGCGCTCCCGCAGCGGCTGCGTGAGCCACGCCCGGACGTTGGCGCCGGCGTCGCGCATCAGCGCGAGCGCGAGCGCGTGGCCGCCGACCACACCGAGCGGCAGCGCGAAGATCCCGAGCCACGGCCCGCCCACCAGCACCGCGGCGGCGAGCACCGCGCTGCGCGCGATCGTCGCCGCGGTGGGCAGCGTGAAGCGCGCCTGCGCCTGGAGCTCGGCCTGCATCAACGAGCCGATCACGGCGAGCGGCAACGCGGGCACGAGTACGCGCAGCAGGTGCGCCGCGCGCACCACCTCGTCGGGCTCGAAGCCAGGCGCGAGCGCGCGCACTACTCCTCGGGAGGCACTCGCCAGGGCCACCGCGACCACCACCGCGCCGCTCACGAACGTCACCGCCACGGTGCGTGCCCGGGCCGCGTCCGCGTCGCCGCCGCCGCCGGTGGCGAGCGCGCGCAGCGGCGGCACCAGCGCCATGAGCACCGCGTCACGCAGGAACCAGTCGGCGACGAACGACACCAGCGCCACCGCCACGGTGTAGAGGCCGAGGTCGCGGCTGGTGCCGAAGCGGTGGGCGACGAGCGCCTGGGTCGCGACGCCGATCACCAGCCCCGCCGCCAGCAGCGCCATCACGGCGCGCGCGGCGCGCTCGACGGGCGCGCTCATGAAGCGGCGCGCGGGGAGCGCTGGCGTAGCCAGCGGCGCAGCGCCATCAGCGGGCGAACGCGCCACGCGCGACGGCGCGCGCGCAGCCGGACCACCGCCCCGACCCAGGTCCTGAGCGCGCCGAACCGCATGCTCACGGTGCGGAACGTACGCCCGTCGAGGAACCCGCTCAGGTAGTGGGCGTCCTCGATGAACCGCGAGTCCTCCGCCGTGAAGCCCGGGAAGTTGTTGCGGTCGTAGCGGACGCGCGTCCAGCCCTCGAGGTCGTCGGGCGCGGTGAAGCCCATCGACAGGCAAGTCTCGAAGAGCGGCGTGCCGGGAAAGGGCGAGTAGATCGAGAGCGGCAGGATGCGGGCGTTGGGGTTTTCGCGCACCAGCCGCTCCATCAGGTGCAGGGTGTCGTGCACCTGCTCGACCCGCTCGAACGGCAGCCCGGCCATGAAGCTGTAGGCCGGCACCAGTTCGGTCGCGGCGAGCTTGCGGTTGGCCTCGATGACGTCGGCGACGGTGTGGTCCTTCTCCATCCGCTCGAGCACCTCGTCGTTGCCCGACTCGACGCCGACGAACATCTGCCGGAACCCGGCCGCGACGATGCCCGACAGGTCCTCGGCGGTGAAGCGCAGCACCTCGCCGACCCGGCAGTTGGCGTTGTGGAACCGGAACGACACCGGTGACGAGCGCATCGCCTCCGTGAACTGGCGGACGCGCTGGATGTCGATGAAGAACTCGTCGTCGAGGAGGAAGATGTCTCGCGCGCCGTAGCGCCCGTGGATCTCCTCGAACGCGGCCCGCGCGCGCGGCGCCGACATCGCCCTCCAGCGGCGCTTGTCGAACACGCGGTTGTAGCAATACGTACATCGATACGGACAACCGCGGCTGGTGACGAAGGGCAGGCTGGTGGCGGGCGTACCGAAGAGCGTCGACCGGTAGCGCCTGAGCTCGACCGCGTCGTATTGCGGCAGCGCCATCTCGTCGAGCGGGGTGCGCGGCGCCTCGGGTTCGATGCGCGGCGCTCCCGCGTCGTCGATCACTCCCACGCCGGGCACCCCCGCGAGCTCGCCGCCCTCGCGGAGCGCGCGCGCGAGCGCCGGCAGCGCGCGATCTCCCTCGCCTACCACGATCGCGTCGACCAGCGCGTGTCGCAGCGTGGACTCCTGCACAAGCGACGCGTGTACGCCACCCCACACGATCGGCACCGACGGGTCGGCGACGCGGGTCACCCGCGCCACCTCGAGCCCACCGTGGATCTGCGGACCGGTCATCGACGAGATGCCGACCGCGAGGACGCGGCCCGAGGCGATGCGCCGCGCGAGCATCGCGCGCCACTCGGGCTCCTTGCGGACGTCGAGGACGGTCGCCTCGAGACCGGCCGCGCGCAGCGGCGGAACCAGCGTCAGCAGCGAGAGCGGCGGCAAGACGACGCGCGGGTCCTCCCAGCCCGTCGGCGGATAGACGAGGACCACCTCGTCCCGGTCGGCGACGGCGGGGAATCGGGTCATCGTGGTGGCGGCGCTCTTCGCGACAAAAATGCGTGGAAAACGAGCGCGGACCGCAAGTGTACCGCGACACCGCCCCGGCGCTTCCACGGGTGGGATCCGGGCTCGTCGGAGCGGCCACCCCGACGGGCCGCCCCGACGGCGCGGGAACCTCGTCTCAGCGCGGCCGGCTGGCCCTCCCGCTCGCCGTCCTTTGCCAGGGCGCCCGCGTGGGACAGCCGGGGGACGTCTCTCAAACCGCATCTCAGCGCGGCGGGGGGGTAAAAAAATCTTGACACCCAAGATGTAGGGGACTAGAAGAGTTGCATCACCTAGATCCTGATGAAGCGTTTTTCTGAAACCCGAGGAATGGGAACGCGCAACCGAACCCCGTAAAACGCTACATCAGGACGACCCCACCAAGGAGGAGTGAACCATGGCGACGAAGAAGGCTGCACCGAAGAAGGGCGCTGCGAAGGCTGCTCCCAAGAAGGCCGCTGCGAAGAAGGCCCCCGCGAAGAAGGCTCCGGCGAAGAAGGCCGCGAAGAAGAAGTGAGCTGCTGCTTCACGTCGTACGTCCGGTAGTCGGTAGTCCAGCGTTCCAGGCAGTCCCTGTCGCGCTTCGTTCCTCGGGTCACGAGAGCTGGTGAAGGGCCGGGCACCGCTATGCGGTTGCCCGGCCTCGCCTTTTCTGGCCAACTCGCCGTCCATGCGACGACCGTCCGGGACCTCTCCGCGGCCCGAGCCGAGCGCCTCGGCGTCCCGCTGGCTGGTGGTCGCCGCTGCCGTCGCGGCTCACGCGCTGTCGCTCGCGGGAGGCTTCACCGGCGACGACGTGCCCGCGATCCTCGACAACCGGCTGGTCACCGGCCCCCTCGACCTCGGCCGCATCTTCACCACGAATTACTGGTGGGGCTTCGACGAGCAGGTCGACGTCCTCTACCGCCCGGTCACGGTCCTCGCGCACCACGCGGTCCACGCGCTCGGCGGCGGAGCCGCCTGGTTCCATCACGCGGTCAACGTCGCGCTCCACGCGGCGGTCGCGCTCGAGGTGCGCGGGCTCGCCGCCTTGCTCACAGGCAGCGGCGCGGTTTCGCTCGCCGCGGGGCTGCTGTTCGCGGTGCACCCGCTCGGCAGCGAGCCGGTCAACGCGGTCGTCGGCCGCGCCGACCTGCTGGCCGCCTGGCTCGGGCTGCTCGCCTTCCGCTTCCACCGCCGCGCCGGGACGGGGAGCGCGCTCGGCGCCGCGCTGGCGGTGGGGCTCGCGTGCCTCGCCAAGGAGTCGGCGCTGCCGGTGGTCGTCTGGCTCGCGGTGTCGGATCTGGTGATGCGCGATCGGGCGCCGCGCGAGGTGGCGCCACGCTGGGCGCTGCTGGCCGTGGGGTGTGGCGCGGGCCTCGCGCTGCGGATCCACGCGGTCGGCTCGATCGGTCCCACCGCGCTGCCGCCGTTCTCCGACAACCCGCTCTTCCACTGGGCGCGTGCGTCGCAGCTCCGCACCGCCCTCGGGATCGTCGCTCACTCGCTCGGCCTGTTCGTGTTCCCGCTCCAGCTGAGCGCCGACTACTCGTTCGACCAGATCCCCGAGGCCACCCGGTGGCTCGAGCCGCGGGTGGTGATCGGCGCCGCGGCGATCGCGGCCACCGCGGTGCTCGCCCTCGACTGGCGGCGCCGCGCAGTGAGCGTGGCGGCGCTGCTCGTGGCGCTCGCCTACGTCCCGGTCTCGAACCTGCTGGTGCCGATGAGGACCGTGACCGCCGAGCGGCTGCTCTATCTACCGATGGCGGGGCTGGTGGTCCTCGCCGCGCTCGCGTCGGCGCGGCTCGCCGCGGCGACGCCGGCGCGGGCGCGCGCGCTCGGGCTCGCGGTGTGCGGCTTGCTCGCGATCCGCGCCGCCGAGCGGTGCCGCGACTGGCGCGATCCCGCGAGCCTCGCCCACGCCCCCGGCACCGCCAGCCCGCGGAGCGGGCGCGCCCGCTTCATGGAGGCGGGGACGATGCTCGCCTCGGGCCGACCCCTCGACGCCGAGCGCGAGCTCCGTGCGGTGCTGGCGATCGACCCGCGCATCACCGACGCCTCGCGCTCGCTCGCCCAGGTGCT
>CAYMQR010000250.1:0-4423 GCA_964392195.1 uncultured bacterium
ACCGAAGCCCTCGCCGCATGGATGCGGGAGCGCGGCCTCACGCCGCGCGGTGAGCCCGAGACGAACCGCTACGACCCGCCGTGGATCCCCTGGTTCCTGCGCCGAAACGAGGTGTGGTGGGAGATCGGCGGGTGACGTGCGACGTAGGCCCGCGGCGTCCGACTACTGGCCCGCCCTGGTCAAGGCGATCTCGTCGCTCACGATCGCCGCGCTCGAGCGCGCCCAGAAGCGCCGCGCCAACGCCCGCGCCAACGGGCGGGTCGGCGCCGCCGGGAATCTCGAGATCAAGTCCTGGGTGCTCGGATTCGGCGCGGGTGCCACGATCCTCGAACCGGATGGTTACGGCGCGAGATCGCGGACGAGGTCGAGGCGATGAGGGCTGCCTACCTATCCACAAGGACAGTTCCTCCCATCCGCGATTAGCACAATTTCAGCACAATCCTCCCGTAGGCCGTTCAAGCAGCAGCTCGGCAGCGAGAGGATGAGCCGGCAGAGGGCTAGTGATTTCAACCGGTTAGCAGAGTAGAGTCCCACCCAGCCCGGGTGGCGGAATGGCAGACGCAGGGGACTTAAAATCCCCGGGAGCAATCTCCGTGTGGGTTCGAGTCCCACCCCGGGCACCCGGAGATGCCGCGGCCCGCGGCCGGCCGCGCTACCCGGCCGCCGCGTCCTCGCGGTCGACGGCGCTCTCGTCCATGTGCGGATGGAGGAGAAGCATCACCGACGGTGTGAAGAACAGATCCGCCGCGAGCGCCGAGGTGAGCGCGATCGCGCTCAGCGCGCCGAAGTCGAACCAGGCTCGGAACTCGGACGTCAGCATGATGAGGAAGCCGGCGACCAGCCCGACGGTGGTGTAGACGACCGGCCGTCCGGTCCCGAGCAACGTGCGGCGGATGGCGGCCGGATAATCCCGCTCCTCGCCGTGCAGCTCGGCGCGCAGCCGGGCGAGGATGTGGATCGTGTCGTCCACGGCGATGCCGAGCGCGACGGCGCAGATCATCGACGTGGCCATGCGCAGCGGGGTGTCGAGGACGACCATCGCCGCGAGCGTGGCCGCGGCCGGAAGCACGTTGGGCACCATGCTGATGAGGCCCACCTTGAAGGATCGGAACGTCACCGCCATGCACGCCAGGATGCACGCGAACGCGAGCCCGAGGCTCGACATCATCGAGCGCACGATCTTGAGGATGCCGGTGTTCGCGACGTAGGACTCGCCCGTGTAGCGGATCGTGGCGCGGCCGCCGAAGCGCTTCTCGACCTCGGGCCGGATGCGCTCGAACATCGGGAAGAAGTAGGTGCTGCCGAGGTCACGCAGGTGGGCGGTGACGTGGGTGTGGCCGTGGTCGGCCGACACCAGCCGGCGCAGCTCCTCGGGGTCACCGGACATGGAATAGAGGAGCAACAGCTGCGCCGCGAGCTCGCGCGTCTCGGGCACCACCTCGAACGCGGCATCGTCGTCGTGGACCGCCCGGTTGAGCTGCGCGAGCACGTCGGTGATCGAGTCGGTGCTTGTGACCATCGGGTCCTGCTCGAGCAGCCGCTGGATCTCCGCCATCGAGCGCAGGAACGCCGGATCGAGGACCGCGTCGGGAGCGGCCTCGAGCTCGATGTCGAACGCGAGCACTCCCTGCATCTCGCGCTCGGCGAGCCGGGTCGCGACCACCACCGGGTTGGTCTCCGGCAGCTCCTGCATCGCGCGGGTCTCGAGGCGCACCTGCGTCGCGAGCGCGACCGCGCCGAGCGACAGGCCGACGAACAGCACCACGATCGCGACCGGCCGCGTGGTGGTCACCGCGGCGAGCCAGGAGAGGAAGCGATCCCAGCCGTCGCTCCGGTCCGCCTGGCGTCGCGGCGCACCGGGAGCCGGCGCGAACGACAGCAGCACCGGCACCAGCGTCACGGTCGCGACGTAGGCGAGCATCACCCCGCCCGCCAGATACAGGCCGAAACGGCGCAGCTCGGGCAGCTCGGAGGTGACCATCGAGCCGAAGCCGATCGCGGTGGTCACGCTGGTGAGCAAGCAGGCGACGCTCAGGTGGGCGACCGCGGACTCGAGCGCCTCGTGCTTCGAGCGGCCGGCGCGCAGCTCCTCGAAGTAGCGGCTGATGAGGTGGATCGCGTCCGCGACCCCCACCACCACGAGCAGCGAGGGGACCAGCGCCGTCAGCAGGTTGAGCTTGCCGCTCGTCCAGCCGATCAGGCCCATGGTCCACAGGATCACGGTCATCAGCACCGCCGCCGGGATCATCACCGCGAAGACGTTCCGGAACATCGCCATCAGCAGCAGCGCCACCGCCAGCATGCTGAGCCCGGTGAGCTTGACGCGCTGGTCGCTGCCGAGCTCGAGCATCACCTGCTCGAGCTCCGGCAGCCCGGTGAGGTGGACCCGGGCCTCGGGGAAGCGCGCGGTCGTGGCGGCGACGAGGTCGCGGATCGCGTGGACCACCGGTCCGCGGTCCTCGATGCGCTCGAGCGTCGGGCGGATCCGCGCCGCGACCGCGGTGACGCGGAAGCTCTCCGACACGAGGCTCTCGCGCAGCAGCCGGTTGGCGCGCACCCGGCCCCTCACCCGCTCCCGGCCTGCGTCGTCGAGCGGCAGCGAGGAGATCAGCGGCGCGATCTCGAAGCCGTCGGCGGACGGCGTGACGTCGTCGATGGTCGTGAGGCTGTCCACCTCCTCGATGCCGTCGAGCTCGGCGAGGGCGCGCGAGAGCTCGTCGATCAGCTCGAGCGTGCGCGGCGCGAGCACGTCGTCGGCCTCCACCAGCAGCACGCTCTGCGCGGTGTGGTTGCCGAACCGCTCGTGGAATCGTTCCAGCGTCTCGAGCTCGCCCGAGCGCGAGCCGAGCAGCTTCCAGAACGTGAAGTCGGCCTCGATGCGGCGCGCGCCGAGCGCCGCCAGCAGGGTGACGGCCAGCGCCGCGAGCGCGAACCACGCACGATGACGCAGCAGCAGGCGGGCGAAACGACGGGCAAGGGACGTCGACATGGGCATCCGTTCGGGCTCGAAGGGGGTGGGGAGCAGAGAACGTACATCGCGAGCACGGCAGAGGCTGCGACGCCACGGCTCGGCCGTCCGGGACATGCAACTCCCCGAATCGGGCCTTCTGTTGCTAACGTCTGTGGATGACCCGGCTCAGCCGTCTCGTCTCGACGATCCGCGGCCTCGCGGCTCACCGCGCGGCGCCGTGGGTGATCTACGTGGCCGCGCTCGTCGCGCGGCTCGGGCTGGGCTTCACCCTGCTCCACCCGCACGTCCCGCTGACCGCCGACGCGTCGGTCTACGACACGCTGGCGCGCGGTATCCTCGAGCACGGCGTGTTCGAGGATCCGCCCGGGAAGCCCACGGCGCACCGCATGCCGGGCTACCCGATCTTCCTGGCGCTGATCTACGCGTTCGGCGGCACCGCGCCGGTGGTGCCGCGCGTGGTCCAGGTGCTGCTCGGCGCGACCGGCCCGGTCGGGCTCTTCCTGCTCTCGCGCCGCATCTTCGGCCCGCTGCCGGCGCTGATCACCGCGGCGCTCGCGGTGATCGACCCGTTCCTGATCTTTTACGACTATCAGCTGTGGGCCGAGAGCCTCGGCATCGTGCTGGTGATCTGGACCCTCTACCTCTTCATCGCTCACCTGGCACCCGTCCCCACCTGGAAGCGCGGCGCGCTCGGCGGGCTGCTCGCGGGTATCGCCGCCAACATCCGCCCGGATTTCATCCTGCTGGTGCCGGCCTATGGATGCTGGGCGCTGGTGCGGGTGCGGCCGCTCGCGCAGGCGGTGAAGACCACGCTCGTGATGGGGGTGGTGTGCGTCGCCGCGCTGGCGCCGTGGATCGCGCGCAACGCCATCACCTTCGGGCGCTTCGTGCCGCTCAGCACCGAGGGCGGCTTCATCCTGTGGCAGGCGAACAACACCGACCTGCTCGCCGACCCCGAGCTGTGGGGCGGCTACGTCGCGTACCCGGGGCACCCGGGCTGGGACTATCAGGTCCACGCCGACCTCGACCACGATCCGCGCTTCGCCGGCTACAAGGACGAGGTCGACCTCGATCAGAAGCTGCGCGCCGAGGTCTACAGCTTCTGGCGCGAGCACTGGCGCGAGCTGCCGCGCTTCGTCCTCGGCAAATGGGTGCGGCTGCTCGCGATCAGCCCGTTCTTCGCGTTCTGGCCGTCGCTCTTCGTGTGGGTGAGCCGCATCTGGTACTCGGTGATCCTGACCGCCTTCTTCGCGGGGCTCGCGATCGCCGTGGCGCGGAAGTACCCCATCGGCATGCTGATCTCCTACCTGGGCTGGTTCCTGTTCCGGGTGGCGCTCTTCATGTCGGTGTTCCGCTACCGGCTGCAGATCGAGCCGCTCTTCCTGCTCTTCGCCGGTGTCGCGTTCGCGTGGGGGATCGAGCGGCTGTCGGCCGGACGGCGCGCGCCTCTCC
>CAYMQR010000250.1:4523-7635 GCA_964392195.1 uncultured bacterium
GACGGGTTCCACTCGAACGAGAGCGGCGTGCCCGCCACGGCGGCGGGCGCGGGCCTCAGGAACGCGCGGGCGTGGGGCGTCCAGTCGTTGGTCGCCGTGTCGATGAGGCCGAAGCCGCTCTCTCCCTTCTCGTAGAGCCACAGGAACGAGCCGGCCATGCGCGCGTCGAGCTCGCGGTAGAGCGCGAGCAGGTAGTCGCCCAGGTTGGGGGTCGACTTGTCGCCGCCCATCTCGCCGTAGAGCCACGGCACGCCGAGCCGCGCCGCGGTGTCGGCGGCGGCGGTGACGACGTTCCTCACCTGGCGGGTGTTGCCGTCCCAGCGCTTCGCCAGCTCCACGCTCACGTTGTAATAGTGCGGCGCGAAGACGCCGGTGAAGCCGCGCACCGGCTCGCTGAACGAGGTCGCGCCGAGGAACGAGAACATCGGCGTGGGCTCGAAGAAGAACGCCCGCCCGGGCAGCGCCTCGCCGACGTGGCTCGCGAACTCCTCGTGGAAGGGCATGAGCAGGTCGCGCTCGAAGGTCGCGATCGCGCCGCTGCCGAACGACGGCTCGTTGATCGGGTCGAAGCCCATCACGTGCCCGAAGCCGGCGATGCGATCGGCCACCGCCCGCGCCACGTCCTGCTGGGCGCGGCGTAGCTCGGGCGTGGTCCAGAACGACTGGAAGCACGCGCGTACCTGGGGCGAGAAGTAGTTGAAGAAGAAGCTGGGCAGCGGGTCGTAGCTCTCGTAGAGCGACGCGTCGCAGGCCCAGAGCGGCGCTCCGTCCCCGCCGAAGCCGCGCCCGAACATGTCCTGGTGCATGTCGACGAACACGTAGAGCCCGACCTGGTCCGCCCACTCGACGTGCTGGCGGACGAGCTCGAGGTAGTCCTCGTCGTAGACGCCGCGCTCGGCTTCGATCTGGTACCACTCGATCACCAGCCGCACCGCGTCGAAGCCCGAGTCGGCGATGTGACGGAAGACCTCGGCCGGCGCGCGCACCTCCTTCTCGGGCCCGCGCTGGTCGTAGTCGTTGGGAATGTTGATGCCGCGCAGGATCAGCGCGCGGCCCGCGGGGTCGCGCAGGAAACCGCGGTCGAGGTGGTAGGCCGGCGGGGAGCCGGCCCCGCCTGCCGCGCCTCCGTCCGCACAGCCCGCGGCCAGCCCGACGGCGAGCGACGCGGCGAGCGCGAGGCGCCACGCCGAGTGAGGGGCGGACCTCATCCGCGGCGGGATAACCGCGGCCCGCTCCGCGGGCAACGACGCGCACAGGCCCCGCCCGTCGTGTTATCCCGTCGCTCCATGAAGCTCCGGGACACCAACCTGCGGCGGCTCGCCGAGCGCGAGTTCGACGTGCTGATCGTGGGTGGCGGCATCAACGGCGCGGTGTCGGCGGCGGCGCTCGCGGCGCGCGGCGTGCGGGTGGCGCTGATCGACCGCCGCGACTTCGCCTCGGTCACCAGCCAGTCGTCGTCGAACCTGGTGTGGGGCGGCATCAAGTACCTCGAGAACGGCGAGGTGCCGCTGGTGTGGGGGCTGTGCCGGTCGCGCAACCAGCTCATGCGCTCCTACCCGTCGAGCGTGCGCGAGGTGCGGTTCTTCTGCTCGGTCGAGCCGAGCTTCCGCTTCCACCCGCTGATGCTGCTGGCGGGGACGTGGCTCTACTGGTTCATGGGCCGCGGCTTCACGCGCCGCCCGCGCTACCTCACCCCCGCCGACCTCGCCGCCGAGGGCGCGGTGCGCGCGAGCCGCTTCCGCGGCGGCGTCGAGTACTCCGACGCCTACCTGATGGATTGCGACGCGCGCTTCGTCTTCCAGTTCGTGCGCAGCGCCCTCAACGTGGGTGGCACCGTCGCCAACTACGTGGGCTTGAGGGAGGCGAAGCGCGAGGGCGACGGCTTCTGGAGGGCGATCGTCGAGGACCACGAGAGCGGGGCGTCCTTCCCGGTGCGGGCGCGGATCCTGCTCAACGCGGCGGGCCCGTACGCCGACCCGGTGAACGACGTGCTGGGCGTCAAGACGGTGCACAGGCACGTGTTCTCGAAGGGCATCCACCTGATCGTGCCGAAGATCACCAGCGAGGAGCGGGTGCTGACGTTCTTCGACGACACCGGGCGGATGTTCTTCGTGATCCCGATGGGGCCGTGCTCGGTGATCGGCACCACCGACACGCGCGTCGAGCGGCCCGGAACGAACGTCACCCTTGATGACCGGCGCTTCCTCCTCGACAACGCCAACGAGCGGCTCGCGCTCGCGCAGCCCCTCACCGCCGGCGACATCGTCGCCGAGCGCTGCGGGGTGCGGCCGCTGGTGGTCGAGAAGAGCGACGGCGCGGGCGAGACCGAGTGGTTCAACCTGTCGCGCAAGCACGCGGTCGAGACCGACGACAACGACATCACGATCTTCGGCGGCAAGCTCACCGACTGCCTCAACGTGGGCGAGGAGGTGTGCGCGATCGTCGAGAAGATGGGGGTCACCCTCGACCGCCGCGGCGATCCGTGGTTCGGCGAGCCGGCGCGGCCGATGCGCGACGCGTTCTTCCGCCAGGCGCGGCTCATGCGCCTCGACGATCTCCGCGAGAGCACCACGTTCGAGCTGCTCTCGACGCGGCTGTGGCGGCGCTACGGCCTGCGCGCGTTCGCGATGCTGGAGGCGATCCGCTGCGACCCGTCGATGGCGGAGGTGCTGATCGAGAACGCCCAGTACCTGCGCTGCGAGCTCTACCACGCGGCGCAGAGCGAGATGGTGACGCGCCTCGACGACTTCATGCGGCGGCGCTCCAAGATCGCGCTGGTGGTGCCGCACGAGACGCTGCGCCACGCGGACGGCATCCACGAGGCGTGCGAGATCCTGTTCGGCGAGCGGGCGCGCGAACGCTACGACGCCTACTTCTCCTCCGGCGGCGCGCCGGACACCTGAGCCTGGAGGGCCGTCGCTTCGTCGACGGCCCCCGGGATCGATCCCCATCGAACGCGGTTCGCGCCACCCGGGTAACGCTGGGGCGGCCGACGAAGCGGCCGCCCTCCAGCGGCTCGTCGGGTCGCGAGCCGGTGCTGCGTCCGCGTGAGCCGCGCGCGGCGCGTGAAATCGGGAGGGCTGACGCCCTCCCCTACACCTGCCGCGCACAC
>CAYMQR010000251.1:0-7631 GCA_964392195.1 uncultured bacterium
GGTGATCCGGCCGCGGCGCGCCGGACCGGTCGACCGCGAACGAACGGCCTGGAGGGCCGCGATCCTTCGCGGCCGCGGCGGTCCTGATTGACATGGGAGGGCGAACGCTGGCGTGATCGCGGCGCCGAAGGAGGTCCCCATGGCCCGCGCACCCGCTCGCCGGCGTTCGCCGCTCTATCTCGCGCTGATGATCGTCGCGACCTGCGTCCCGCCGGGTGACCTCCCGGTCGAATACAACCTCGCCGCGGGCTTGCTGGTGGGGCTCTCGAATCCGCAGGCGTCACCGCCGGGCGCCAACGATTTCTCGTGCCGCCCGAGCGCCGAGCACCCGCGGCCCGTCGTCCTCGTCCACGGCACCCTCGCCAACGCGCCCGATAGCTGGAACGCGCTCGCGCCGCTGCTCAAGAACAACGGCTACTGCGTGTTCGCGCTCAACTACGGCGGCCCGCCGATCCTGAACGTGTCCTACGGGCTCGCCGACATCGCCTCCTCCGCGGCCGAGCTCGCCGCGTACGTCGACCAGGTGCTGGCGGCCACCGGCGCGGCCAAGGTGGACATCGTCGGCCACTCGCAGGGCGGGCTGATGCCGCGCTACTACCTGCGCTACCTGGGCGGCGCCGCGAAGGTGCAGAAGATGGTCGGGCTCGCGCCGTCCAACTACGGCACCACCGGCTTCAACATCGTCGATCTGTGGGTCGCGCTCTTCCCCGAGCTCTCCCACGCGATCGTCGATCCGTTCTGTGTCTCGTGCCTGCAGCAGGTCGCGGGCTCGGACCTGCTGGCCGCCGTGAACGAGCCGACCGACACGGTGCCGGGCGTCGAGTACACGGTGATCGCCACCGTCTACGACGAGTTCGTGACGCCGCACAGCAACGCGTTCCTGCACGGACCCGGGGCGACCAACATCCTCCTCCAGGAGGGTTGCCCGATCGACTTCACCGCGCACCTGGCGATGCCGTACGACCACATCGTCCTCGGGCACGTGCGCAACGCCCTCGACCCGGCGCACCCGATCGATCCGGGCTGCACGTTCATCCCGGTGGGGAACGGCGGCTGACGACGCGTTCGCCAGAGCTGCGTCCGCTCGACGCCACTCGCCCCGCGGGAAATCGGGCGGGCTGACGCCCGCCCCTACACCAACGCTGCCGTGGAGCGGCGTGTCGAGTGCGGCGTGGCGGTCGCGCCGACGGTCAGTGCCGCACGGCGCCCACGCAGCAATCGAGGAATGGGCGGCCGCTCCCGCACGGGCACTGGACGCCGCGGGACTCGGCCTCCACCGCGGGTGGCTTCGCGTGAGGGGCGGCGTTCCAGGCCTCGAGGAGCGTGGGAACGACGCGCTCGAGGAGGCTCTCCGAGGGCGGTGACGAGGCGCTGGCCAGCACCTCGTCCACGAAGCTCCACGGATCGTCGCCGCTTTCGGCCATCCGCCGTACGTCGGCCGGCGAGAGGCGGCTGCCCACGAGCGCGAGGCCCCGGCCAAGGAGCTCGTCGAGATCGGCGCGGTCCGCGTTGCGGGTCTCGGGCCCGGCCTCGACGCTCATCGCGGCGACGTCGACGGGCTCCATCGGCCCCTCGGCCCACTGGGTGTCCTCCCAGTCGTGGATCAGGAACTCGTCGGCCCTGCACACGGCACAGAAGGCGAGGATCGAGTCGTCGACCTCCTTCAGGACCCAGAGGAACCCGAGACAAGCCTTCCGGCCCGGTCGGCGCCGACAGGGAGCCAGCGTCTCCCGCGAGTGGCCGCGCGCGAGCGGACCTCCGGCCTCGATGCACTGTGCGACGCGGATGATCTTGGATCGAATCCGGGGGTCGTCCGGGATCAAACCTTCGGCGGTCAGCCAGTGGGCGGGGTTCACGATGGTGATCATGGAGGGTGCTCGTTCTCGGCGCGGGTGCGAGGCGGTGTCCGGCGCGGCGTGACCGTAGCCGCTCGGACAGGGTCGTGGCCCGGGGTGTCGATGCGAGGAGGCGTGCCGAGCGACCCGCGCTATGCTCGCGGGCCGGTCGATCGGTCTCCACCGCCGCTCATGCCAGTGCTGCGTCCGCTCCTACCACTCGCCCCGCGGGAAATCGGGCGGGCTTACGCCCGCCCCTACACCTCCGGGCGCGACCCGCGGGCTTGCGCCCGCCCCTACACCTACGGTGCAGGCGCGGGCGCCGGAGCGGTCCGACGTAGCGGAGCGGGCGCGGCTTTCCTTGCGGTGGTGATGGCGCTGGCGGCGGCCGGGTGTGGCGGGGGTGGCGACGACTCGCCGGAGGGGATCCGGCGGACGCCGGACGGCGCGGGCCCCCGGGTGGTGTGGGATCCGCTCCACCGGCCCACCTCCGACGTGCCGTTCCCCAACGACCTGGTGACGGTGCTCGATCCCGCGGCGGCCACGGGCCGGCGGCTCAACGTCCGCGACTGGGCGCCGACGTCCCTCGAGCGCACCATCCGCGGCAAGGTCGATCGGCTCGACGGCTTCGGCACCTTCGCGCCGATCACCGTCGCCTTCGACGCGCCCATCGACCTCGCCACCGCGAACCCCGACACCATCCGCGTGGTCGACATCGGCGTGTCCTCGCCGCACGCGGGCGAGCGCGCTCCCCTCGACATCGGCGGCGGCAGCTTCCCGATCGAGATCACCCCGTGGGCGTTCCCGCCCTACGACCGCGCCCGCGCCGCGCGCCAGCTCCTCTACGACCCCGACCTCGGCGACGCCGGGGATCCCGGCTTCGCCGACCACTACGAGCGCGCCACCAACACCCTCACGATCCGCCCGCTGATCCCGCTCGCGCCCGGCACCGAGTACGCGGTGGTGATCGACGAGGGTCTCACCGGCGCCGACGGCGCCGCCGTGCGCTCGCCCTTCCCGTACGTGAACCACACGCTCCAGACCGAGAGCCTGGTGCGCGCGGAGCCGCTCCTCGAGAAGGCGGGTGTCGACCTCGACCGGGTCGCGTTCGCGTGGACCTTCACCACGCAGTCCGCGACCCGCGAGATGGAGGCGCTCGCCGCCGGGCTGCGCGGCGAGGGCTCGCTGGGCTGGCTGGCCGAGCAGTACCCGCCCGCGATCGAGCGCGTCGACAGCATGGAGACCCAGCTCGACAAGCTCTTCTGCGGGCGGCCCGGCTACGAGGGCAACCCCTGCCTCGACAACGTCTACATCCTCCAGGCCGAGATGCTCGACACGTTCGTGGCGCCGCTCCTCGGCGCACCCGGCTCGGGCGACCTCATCAGCTCGTTCGCGATGCTCGTGCTGGGTGTCGACCTCGGCGAGGACGTGAACATGGCGTTGCGCGTGGACGCCGTGGACTACTTCGTGTTCGGTCGCTTCCGCTCGCCCGACCTGCGCGCCACCGACGACCAGCTCTTCCACCTCGACCTCGCCGCGGGTACGGCCGAGGTCAAGGACGGCTCGGTGCCGTTCATCATCGCGATCCCCAAGCCCAGCCCCGGCCACAGCCAACCCTTCCCCGTGATCGTCCATGCCCACGGGCTGCCGAGCTTCAAGTGGGAGGTGCTGACCCTCGCCAACGAGTGGGCCAAGCACGGCTACGCGAGCGTCAGCATGGACGCGGTCAACCACTCGCCGATCGTCTCCATCAAGGATGTGGAGATCCTCCTCGGCTCGGTGGTGGGCGGAGTGCAGAGCGGGCTGTGCAACGTGTTCCCCGAGCCCTTCTGCCAGGAGCTGGTGCCGAACCTCCTCGACGGGCTCGGCGAGCCGATCGTGAACCTCATCGGCTGCGTGATGTTCGGGAAGTGCGGCGCCGAGGCCGGCGGCATGACGTTCCAGGAGGCGCTCGAGAAGTTCCTGTCGACGGGCTTGTTGCGCCAGCTGCTCGTGGAAGGGCGCGCGGTGGACGTGGACGGCGACGGCAACACCGACCACGGCTACTTCTTCACGCTCGATCTCTTCCAATCGCGCGACCGCGTGCGGCAGACGCTGGTCGATCACCTCCAGCTCATGCGGCTCCTGCGCGGGCTCGACCAGGCCAAGGTGCCACCGCGCTTGAAGAACCCTGGGGGGGCGTCGGCCGAGGAGCTGATGCCGCACCTGCTCGCCGGCGACTTCGACAGCGATGGCGTGCTCGACCTCGGAGGGAAGAACACGTACGCCCGCAAGGCCGACGGCGGCCTCGGCGCGCCCGCGGGTCCGCAGCGCTTCTTCCGCACCGGGTTCTCGCTCGGCGGCATCCTCACCTCGACGCTCATGGCGCTCGAGCCCGAGACCACCACCGGCGCGGTGGTGGTGCCGGGCGGCGGCATGGCCGCCGACATCCTGCTCCGCATCGACCTCCGGCCGGTCTCCGATCCGGTCTTCCACGAGCTCCTCGGGCCGGTGCTGGTGGCCGAGCCGGTCGACGGTTCCAGCACGCGCTACGCGCTCTCCTTCTTGCAGCGCAAGAAGCTCGACGTGGTGCGCTTCGGCGTCGACCCGTCGATGATCGACAACACCTTCAACGTCGCGGTCGGCGAGGTCACGATCCCCGCCGGCGGCTCGCTCCATGTCGTGAACCCGGCCAACGGCGAGGAGTCGCGGGTGAACGTCACGGCGGGCGAGCCGGCGAGCGTGGGGATCGCGGCCGATCGCGGCGACACGGTGCGGATCGAGGTCCTCGACGCGAGCGGTGCCCTCGCCGGCTCGATCGACGGCACCGCGCCCTTCACCGGGCTCGGCCTGACGCGGAACTCGCCCGACTTCCGGCGGCTCGTGACCCTCGGCCAGGTGGCGCTCGAGCCCGCCGATCCGATCAACTACGCGCCCCACTGGTTCGGTGAGCCACTCGCCGGCGTGCCGCCCAAGAACGTCCTGATGCTTTCGGTGCCCGGCGACACGTTCGTGCCCGTGAACACGCAGGTGGCGATCGCGCGGGCCGGCGGGCTCTTCGGCGGCACCTCGAACCGCTGCGACGGCGAGCCGCGCAGCCTCGCCGAGTGCCACAGTGACCTCACCTCGGACTGCGACTGCGTGAACCTGGCGCTCGCCTCGCGGGAGGTGATGCTGGGCTTCGACGAGCCGCCCGAGCACCCGCGCTACGACATCGACGACCGCACGGCGTGCGGCGGGCTGGGTCCGCTGCCGGTGCAGCGCGGGCCGAACGGCTACTCGGCGGTGCGCTACCCGTTCGCGGGCCAGTATGTGCGCGAGGCCGATGGCTCGCTGGTGAACAAGGGCGAGCACTGGTTCATGGCGTTCTCGGACTGGACGATCCCGCTCAACTGGGGGATCTACGCGCAGAACCAGATCGCCACGTTCTTCGACCACGACGGCGGCGAGCCGCCCTTCGACTGCGCGTGCCCGGCCACCAACGACACCTGCGCCCTGACCCCTGACGCACCGTGAGCGGGCACGCGGTCGCCCCGTCGGCCGCGGGTGTGGCTCGCGGCGCCGGTGCTGCGGGCGGGCTCGCGCCCGCCCCTACGCTCCCGCGGGTGAGGCACGTCGCGTGGGTGTGTAGGGGCGACCGCGAGGTCGCCCGGGTTCGGGAGCGCGGTCGGCGGGTTGCTGGCGCGGCTGGAGCGCGGCCGCTCCGTCGACCGCGGGGGATCGATCGGTCTGGAGGGCGCGCCTCCGGCGCGCCGGGGCGTCGGATCGAGGCGTGGCCGCGTTCGCTTGCCGGGCTCGTTAGGCGGCACTAACGTCGCATTTGCTCGATTCGAACGCGGTACGGACCGATGCCCACCGTACGGCGACCCCTCCTTCGCATCGCCGCGCTGCTGACGGCCCTCGCGGTCGCGCCGTGGATCTCTCCGGCCAGCGCGGAGCCGGTCCGTCTCGCGCCGGACCTGCGTCACACGGCGATCGGCACGCGGCTGGAGGTCCTCGCGGACGACGAGGGCGCCTGGACGATCGACAACGTCATCCACCCGCCGCTTGCCGAGCGGTTCGCCCGGGTGACCGCGTCGCGCGTGAACTTCGGCTTCACGCGCGCGGCCTACTGGCTGCGGCTCGAGCTCGACCGCCCGCCCGGCAGCCCCTCCGACTGGTACCTCGAGATCGCCTACCGCGGTCTCGACGAGGTGTCGCTCTACGTGCCGGGGAGCGACGGCCAGTTCAGCGAGCTCGACGCCGGCGACCACCGCCCCTTCACGACCCGCACGGTCGCGAGCCGCTTCCCCGCGTTCCGGCTGGCGTCGCTTCCGGACGGCACCTCCACCCTCTTCCTCCGCGTGCGCAGCTCGGGGCCGGTGGTGGTGCCGCTCGACCTGTGGGCGTCCGACGAGTTCCGCCAGCACCTGCAGACCGACCACTTCGAGCTCGGCGTGCTGCTGGGCGTGCTGCTCGCGATCACGCTGCAGAGCCTGCTCTCGTACCTGTCGCTGCGCGAGCCCGCCTACGGCTGGTCGTTCCTGACCCTCGCGTCGCTGGTCGCGGCCGACGCGGTCGAGGAGGGGCTCGCCTTCCAGCACGCGTGGCCGGCCTCGCCGTGGTGGGAGAACCACTCGTTCGTGGTGCTGGTCGCGCTCGGCGCGGCGAGCTTCGTCCGCTTCACCCGCAGCTACCTCGACACCGCGGCGCTCTTCCCCGCGCTGCATCGCACGCTCGGGCGGTTCGCCGCGGTCTGGATGGCGACTGGGCTGCTCTCCCTCGGCGCCCCTTACGCGTGGGGGATCCGCACCACCACCGCGCTCATCCTCGTCACGATCTCGCTCTCGCTCGGCACCGCCATGGCCGCGCTGCGGCGGGGCGTGCGTGCGGCGCGCTTCTACGTCGCCGGGCTCGCGGCGCCGTTCGCGGGCGGCGTGGCGGTGGCGTTCGAGAACATCGGCTGGATGGAGCCGAGCCCGTTGACGCGCCTCGGCTTCGAGGCCGGGCTGCTGGTCTTCGCGCTGCTGATCTCGGTCGGGCTCGCGGACCGGATGTACGGGATCCGCCGCGCCAAGGAGCGTGCCGAGCACGACTCCACCACCGACGAGCTGACCGGGATCGCCAACCGCCGCTCCTTCGACGGCATCCTGGCGCGCGAGTGGTCGCGCGCGAGCCGCACCCGGAGCCCGATCTCGCTGGTCATGTCGGACCTCGACTGGTTCAAGCGCTTCAACGACTCGTTCGGCCACGTCGCGGGCGACCACGCGCTCAGGCAGGTCGCGCACGCGCTGCGCGATGCGCTGCGGCGGCCGGCGGACTCGATCGCGCGCTACGGCGGCGAGGAGTTCGCGGTGGTGTTGCCCGACACCGGCTCCGAGGGCGCCGTGCACGTCGCCGAGGCGCTGCGGCAGGCGGTGAGCGACCTCGAGCTCACGCTCGGCCCTGACGGCGGGGCGGGTGCGCTGACGATGAGCCTCGGCGTGGCGACGGCGTGGCCTCGGGTGGGCGACGAGCCGGCGAGCATCGTGGCGACGGCGGACCGCGCGCTCTACCAGGCCAAGGCGAGCGGCCGAAATCGCGTGGCGGCGATCGAGCGCGAGTGCGCCGACCGCGTCACGGCGTGAAGCGGCGCGCGGGGCCTACAGGGATCCAAGCCCGCGCCGGTGCCAACGGCGGATCGTGTCGGCGGTCGCGCGGCACGGCGCGCCGGAGGCGCGCCCTCCACACCGGTCGAGCGCGAACGATCGGCCTGGTGGGCCGCGATCCTTCGCGGCCGCGGCCGGCGCGGGGGTCCGGCGGTACGGGCGCGATCGGGCACCGGCGCGCCGGAGGCGG
>CAYMQR010000252.1:0-6429 GCA_964392195.1 uncultured bacterium
GGCGCTCTTCAGCGATCGCTCGGAGATCGCGCTCCGGGTGGTGAGCTGGGACGACATCGCGGTCGACGACGCGTTCTGGGCGCGTGCCTTCGACGAGGCGCTCGCGTTCCGCGTCGCGGTGGCGCCCGGCGTGAGGTCGCTCAGGCTGGTCCACGGCGAGGCCGACGGCTTCCCCGGGCTGGTGGTCGACCGCTTCGCGGACGTGGTCTCGATCCAGACCCTCACGCAAGGCGCCGACCGGCTGGTGCCGCTCTGGCTCGAGCTGATCCGGTCGCGGCTCGCGCCGCGCTCGATCCTCCAGCGCAACGACAGCCGGGTGCGCGCGCTCGAGGGGCTGCCCGAGATCGCGGGCGTGCTGGCGGGCGAGGCGCCGGGCGAGGTGGAGATCGAGCAGGGCCCCGTGCGCCTCGGCGTACGGCCGCTCGACGGCCAGAAGACCGGCTTCTTCCTCGACCAGCGCGAGAACCGCGAGGCCGCGGGGCGCTGGGCGCACGGAGCGGCGCTCGACGTGTTCTCCGCCGAGGGCGGCTTCGCGGTGCGGCTCGCGGCGGAAACGAAGGTGGCGCGCGTGGCGGCGATCGAGGCGTCGGCCGCCTCGATCGAGCGCGCCCGCGCCAACGCCGAGCGCAACGCGGTGACGGTGGAGTGGCGCGCGGCGAACGCCTTCGACGCGCTGCGCGAGCTGGTGGCGTCGCGGCAGCGCTTCGACACCGTGGTGCTCGATCCGCCCGCGTTCGCGCGCACCCGGCGCGATCTGGAAGGTGCCTTGCGCGGCTACAAGGAGATCAACCTGCGCGGGCTGAGGTTGCTGTGGCCGGGCGGGATCCTGGTGACGTGTACGTGCAGCCACCACGTGAGCGAGCCCGAGTTCGAGCGCATCGTCGCCGAGGCCGCCGCCGATGCCGGCCGCGACGTCACGGTGCTCGAGAAGCGTGGCGCCGCCGCGGACCACCGCGTGCGGCTCTCGATCCCCGAGAGCGCTTACCTCAAGTGCCTGATCCTGCGCGTGGACCGCGTCTCACCGCCGCTCACCACGCCCCGGCGACCCGCGAAGCCGCGCGAATCCTAGGAGCGCCTCCCGCCGACGAAGCGGCGGGCGCGAGCCCGCCGGGACACCCCGGCGACCTGACGGTCGCCGCTACGGATGAGCGGGACGCACGCGTGCGGCGGCGCGATCGGGACCGATTCGCATTCGTTCGCACCGCAGCTGTAGGGGCGGCCGTGAGGCCGCCCGCGGTGTCGACCGGTCGCGGGCCGCCATCAACCCGCGCCCGGGCCCTTCTGGAAGGTGGGGAGGCCGTCGTCGAAGTGGACCCACGGCAGCGCGTCCTCCATCCACAGGTGCATGGTGGGCGGAAAGTCCGCGGGTCGGTCGAGGCTCGCGGTCGTGATGTCGACCTCCTCGGGCCGCTTCTCGTGGACGTAGGTGAGCGGAGTGCCGCACCTGCCGCAGAAGGTGCGCGTGACCGGTGGAGACGATCGGTAGGAGACCGGCGCACCCTTCGTGAACGCGAAGCTGGCGGCCTCGAACGTCACCCACGCCACCACTGGCGCGCCGCCGGCGCGCCGGCACGACTCGCAGTGGCACATGACCCGGTACTTGGGCGCGCCGGTCGCGCGGTATCGGACCGCGCCGCACAGACAGCAGCCTTCGACCTGACCCGGTTCCGCGGTCATCGGAGCTGGTGTCCCATCTGCCGCGCCATGGCTGCGGAGTCGCGCGCACCCCAGCGCTTGGCGATCTTGCCGTCGCGCATCACGAACCACTCCATGGCGACCACCTCGTAGGTCTGGCCGGTCGGCGGGTTGCCGAGGAACTCGCCGACCGACTTGCCTCGCTCGGTGTAGCGCACCGCGACCTGGTCGCCCTCGGCGACCATCTGCTCGATCGTGAGGTGGATGGCGATGCCCTCGTGGAGTTGCCGCCAGATCGGGATCACCTTGTCGAGATCGCCGAAGCCGAGGACGCCGTAGACGATCGCGTCGGGAGTGAAGAGCGCCCGCAGCGCCGCGACGTCGAGGCGGTTGAACGCCTCCACGTACTGCCGCACCGCCTCTTCGTTCGCTTCCGCGCTGCTCATCGGGTCGCCTCCTCCTCGCCGGCGAGCATAGGAGGGGTGGCCGGGAGCGTCGAGCGCGCCGGCTCGGAGCCGCCGTCGAAGCGCACCCGGTGCACCCCGCACGCGTCGGAGAAGTAGAGCTCCCGGCTCGGCGCGTCGAAGACCGCGTCTCGCACCTGCGCGCAGGTCGCGATCCGCGCCTTCACCGCGAAGTCGTCCGGGTCGAGGAACACCAGCCGCGCGCCGGTGAAGAGCCCCACGGCGATCAGGTCGACGCCGGGCAGGTACGCGACCACGCGTGGCACGCCGCCCACCCACACGTCGCGCACCACCCGGAAGCTCTCGGTGTCGATGACCGCGAGCGTCCCCGCGTACGAGCGGCTCGCGTAGAGGCGGCGGCGCGCGCCGTCGGCCGACAGGTCCCACACGCCGAGCACCACGCGCAGGAACCGCAGCTCGCCGGTCGTGGTGTCGAGGGTCGCGACGCGGGTCGAGACGTCGCCACGCACGAACACGCGGTCGACGTCGTTGGGGTCGAGCTCGACCTCCTCGAAGGACAGGATCGGGTCCATGTCCCAGGTGGTGGCCCTCGCGAACTCGCCCGCCACGAACTCGTCGGGCGACATCCGATACAGGCGGAGGTTCGCCTTGTCGAGGACGTAGAGGCGGTCGATGCGCGGGTCGTAGGTGGCGCGGAACACCACGACGTCGTTGGCCGGGCGGTTCCACTCGCTGCCGGTCGCCAGGTTCACGAAGTGGGTGAGCGCGGGCGGCCCGCTCTCGGTGATCGTCTCCGGTACGATCGCGAGGTCGAGGCGCGGCACGATCGTCGGCGGCTTGTAGTTGAGGGCCGGGTAGGGCGCCTCGCCCACCACGGTGCCCGTGCCGGCGTCGAGGATCGTGTAGCCGCGCCCGTTCGGGTCGTGGGTGTGGGTGACGAGGATCCGCCGCGCCGCCGGCAGCCAGCCGAGCCCGTACGCCATCATGCGCGGGCCCACGCTCCCCACCTCGATCGCCGGGTTCGCGAGCAACGGCGCCACGCGCGGTGCGGCGGCCGGCACCGCGAACGCCGCCAGCGCGAGCGCGTTCACCGCCACCGCGATCGCGAGCGAGCGGCTGCGCCGCACCAAGAGCTCGCGGTGCAGGCGCGGCAGCCCGCGCACGACCGCCGGCAGCAGGCCGAACAGCACGATCGCCGCCTCGATCGCGAAGCTCGCCAGCACCGACGAGCGCCGCCCGTCGAGCGACGTGCCCACCAGGAACACGAAGGGCGGCGTCCCCGCCGCCAGCACGCCGAGGCACGCGAGGTTCGCGAGCACGGTGCGCGCGGGATGGCGTGCGGTGGCGGAGTCGGTCGGCACCGGTTCTTCTCGGGAGACGCGAGCCTCGCAGGGGCGCGCCACCTTGGGGCTCGGCCCCGCGGATCGTCAAGCGGGCCGGCCGGCGCCCGGGTGCCCGCGAGGTTTCCGGGCTATCTTTCGCGCACCATGTCGCTCTACGACGCGATCGGCCTCGAGCTCGAGCCGTGGCGGGAGAAGGGCCGCTCGCGCGCGAGCTTCCCGATCGCGCCGCCGGTGCTCAACCCCAACGAGGGCGTCCACGGCGGCGCTGTCGCGGCGCTCGCGGACACCACCGCCGCGCACGCGGTGCGCAGCCACCTCGGCGACCCCAAGGCGCTCATCTACACCGTCGAGCTCTCGCTCACGTTCATCCGCCCGCTCACCGGCGAGCGCGTCCACGCCGAGGGGGAGGCGCTGCGGGTGGGACGCCGCCTCGCCTTCGCCGAGGCGCGGATCCGCGACGATCTCGGCGTGCTGTGCGCGACCGCCAAGGTCACGTTCTCGATCCCGTCGTCGACCCGGCGCGTGAACGACGCCGGCTGATCCGCGCAAGAGCCTCGCCGATGCTCTACCGCCGCTTCGGCCGCACCGGGCTCGCCATGCCGGTGTTCTCGTGTGGGGGGATGCGCTTCCAGCAGTCGTGGACCGACGGCGTGGAGGTCACGGCCGAGAGTCAGCGCAACCTCGAGGCGATCGTGGAGCGCGCGCTCGCGCTCGGCATCACTCACTTCGAGACCGCGCGCGGATACGGCACCAGCGGCGAGCAGCTCGGGCGCGTCCTCGCGCATGTCGACCGCGAGCGGTTCATCGTCCAGACCAAGGTCGGCCCCACGCCCGATGTGCGCGACTTCGAGAAGGGCGTCGAGCGCGCCTACCGCGACCTCGGGCTCGAAGTGGTCGACCTGTTCGCAGTCCACGGCATCAACGACCGCGACCGCTTCGAGTGGACCTTCAAGAAGGGCGGGTGCCTCGAGCGCGCGCTGGCGCTCAAGAAAGACGGGCGCGCACGGTGGATCGGCCTCTCCACCCACGCGCCGCTGCCACTGCTCCTCGAGATCCTCCGCGAGGGCTGCTTCGATTTCGTGAACCTGCACTGGTACTGGGTCTTCCAGCGCAACCTGCCGGCGATCGAGGAGGCCACGCGGCAGGATATGGGCGTCTTCATCATCAGCCCCACCGACAAGGGCGGGCGGCTCTACTCGCCGAGCGACAAGCTGCGCGCGCTCACCGCGCCGCTCTCACCGATCGTCTTCAACGACGCGTGGACGCTCGGCGACCCGCGCGTGCACACGCTGAGCGTGGGCGCCGAGAGGCCGTCTGATTTCGACGAGCACGTCGCCGCGCTCGAGCACGTCGTGGCCGCGGGCGGACGGACGCCGCTGGTGAGCGAGGTGGCGGCGCGCCTCGAGGCCGAGCTCGAGCGCACGCTGGGCCGCGAGTGGATCCGCACCTGGGAGGAGGGCCTCCCCGAGTGGCACGAGGCGCCCGGCGAGGTCAGCGTGCGCGAGATCCTGCGGCTCAGGAACCTGGCGCTCGCCCTCGACATGCACGAGTACGGCAAGGCCCGCTACAACCTGCTCTCGCGTGGCGACCACTGGTTCCCCGGGAACCAGGCCGACAAGGCAGGAGAGCTCGACTGGAGCGCGGCGCTCGCCCGCTCGCCCCACGCCGCGGAGATCCCGGGGGCCCTCGCCGACGCCCGCCGCCTGCTCGCCGGCGAGCCCGTGAAGCGCCTCGGCAGCCACTGAGGCGGCGGCCGCTGATGGAGCGCGGCCGCTCCGTCGGCCGCCCGACACCCGTGCCGCTCAGCCGAGCTCCTTCCCCGAACACACGCTGATGTCGGGCGAGCTCCGGTACTCGCCGTGGAGCGGTATGCGGCGGAAGCCGCAGCGCTCATGGAGCGCGAGCGCCGCGTGCTGGCGGACGCCGGTCTCGAGCACCAGCCGCCGCGCGCCGCAACCCACCGGCTCGCCGCCGCCGTCAGCTCGGCGACGGCCACCGTGACGCCCTCGTCCGATCGTATCGCGAGCGTGCTCTCCGCGAGGGTTCCGTTCACGGGCGAGCGGTCAGCCGCGCTGAGCCAGCCCGCGGCAGGTCGTGAACTGCTCGGCGTTCTTCCACACGTCCGAATACCACTCGTCGCCCACTCCGCGGAGCAGCTCGGCGGTCGTCGCGCGATCGCCGGCGACGCACGCGTAACGTGCGAACGCCTGGCGATTCCTCGCCGACGCCGGCGTACGGGTCACGAGGTCGCGGAAACCGTCCCGGAGCGGCGGCCAGTCGAAGGTGCCGTCAGCGAGCTTGTCCTCACCCTCGAACTGGAGCACCGACCACATCACGCGCGCGTAGAGCGACTTGCCCTCGGTCGCCGCGCCCGCCGTCCGTGCTCGCTCCGCCAGCTCGCGGAGCGCTGCGAAGCTGCCACCCCAGCGCGGCTGCAGCGTCTCGACTCTCGCCCAGTAGAGCGCGTGATAGCTCGGGTCGAACGCGATCCCCGCGTCGAAGACCCGCGTGGCCTCCGCCGGGGAAGCCGACCCGTCGGCCCGCAGCACGTCGAGCATCGCGGGGTACCAGCCGGGACACTTCTTCGCCGCGGGCGGTGCGCTCTCGAGGATCTGACGCGCCAGCTTCACGCGCTCTCGGAACGGCGCCCAGTTCTCCGTGGGCACCTGCGCGGCGAACTTGCCGCCGCGCGCGTGAAACGCAGTGCCGAGCACGAACGTGCCGAGGGCGACGTGCACCGTCGGCGAACCGGGGAGCTCGCTCTTCCAGCGGTCGAGGTTCGCGCGCAGGATGGCCGCGTCCGAGTCGTCGCGGCTCCGCCCCGCCTCCCGGAACACCCAGTAGAAGGTGGCGAGCTTCCACGTCCCGTCGTCGAAGCGTTCCTTCCCGTCGCGAGCGCGCTGGCCCATCCCGTCGAGCTCGGCCATGCGGCCGTCGAAGAAGGCGCTGCGGGTGAGCTTCGTGTACGAGTCGCGTTCGGTCGTACCGCTCAGGTCGCGAAGCGCTGGCGCCGCAGCCGCGGGCGC
>CAYMQR010000252.1:6529-7611 GCA_964392195.1 uncultured bacterium
ACGACCTCGCACGCGATGGGAACGTCCTGGGGCGCGGCGCCACCGGTCACCGTGAGCGGGAACGCCCACAGCTGGCGGCCGTCGGCGTGGTGGAGGTCGAGGGCGTAGTCGCCCGGCGCGAGGCCGCCCGTGACGTCGAACGTGCCGCCGGCGCCGAGGTCGAGCGGCTTGCCGACCAGCACGGCGGTGCGGCCGTCGATGGGCGCGGTGGCGGTGCCGGCGTGTCCGCGGACGCCCACGACCGCGCTCCAGCCGCGCGCCTTCCCGAGCCGGTACACGAACGCACGGCCCGCCGCCGGCCTGCCGCCGGCCTCGACGACGCGGCCGTGGGCGCGCACCGGCGCGCCACCCGCGTCGCCGCTCAGGATCTCCGTCAGCGCCGCGAGCTCGGCGCCCCCGAGGTCGCGGTTGCGGATGCGTAGCGCCAGCGCGAGGGCGAGGTCGGTGTGCTCGGCGCTCGCCCTCGACAGGTCGATCTCGAGTGGCCGCGAGAGCGCGGCCGCGCGCTGCAGCTCGGCGACGCTCATGCCGGGGAGCGTCTTCACCAGCGCCGGCCAGTACTCGGGCGAGAGCGGCGGGCGATCGCCGCGCTCGACCTGGCTCAGGTACGAGTGGGTGACGCCGAGGATCTTGCCCAGGGCCTGCTGGCTGTAGCGCTCGGCCTTGCGGTGGGTGCGGAGGTACTTGCCGAACGCGGTCGAGGAAGCGGGCATGGCGGGCCTCCGATGGATACAAGTTGCTTTCAAGTATCCATATCATACGCCAGTGGAAAGCAATACAATCCGCCAGTGGAAACAGGTGCTAAGCGCCTGTCAAAACCGTTTCAGATTGCTTTCAGCCGAGCGCAAGATCGCCCTGAAAATGAGTGAAAATGCACTTCAGGTGCGGGAAAATCACGCGCAAGGATCGCGTCAGGCCGCCCGCTCGCGCTCCCGCCCCGCTCACGCGACCGGGTCGGGCCCGCTCACGCCGGGGAGCTGGAGCACGAACTCGCCGCCGAACGCCTTCGACGGCGTGACCGCGCCGGGCTTCACCGCGCCCGCCAGCACCCGCTCGGCGCTCTCCACCGCGGCCACCGCGGT
>CAYMQR010000253.1:0-7520 GCA_964392195.1 uncultured bacterium
GATGACGTTCCCGGCGCACGCGCGGGTGCTCACCGAGGAGACGGTCCCGCTCGGACGGCGGCTGTTCCGCAGCTGGGTGCTGCTCGGCGGCGTGCTGCCGGTGGACTACGACGACCTGGTGCTGGTCGAGCTCGAGCCGGGGCGGCGCTTCCTGGAGCGCTCGACGCTCGCCACCCAGCGGCTGTGGGAGCACGAGCGCACGCTCGCGCCGGTCGCGGGAGGCGTCGAGCTCACCGACCGGCTGCGCTTCGAGCCGCGAGCGGGCTGGATGCTGGGCGCCTCTCGGGCCGTGGTGCGCACGCTCTTCACCCACCGGCATCGGCGCCTGCGGGCGATCTTTGGTACGGTTCCGTGAGCGTGCCGCGAGGCTCGCGAGGGGCCGGATGAATTACACAACATGCCAGTGGTTTTGATGACTGTTCGCCATTGAAATCCACCACTATTCGCCAGGGAATTTCGTCACAATCTGCTTACAGGCTATCGCGAGATGGCCGCGAATCGCGCCCAGAACCGCACTTTTTGGCCTTCCAGAGGGGGATTTCGTGACCGAAGCGAGCCCGAACCCGGTTCCCGCGCCGCGCGCCATCGACGCGTGGGCCCAGCCCGCGCTGCGCACGATGTTCGACAGGCTCCCCGAGATCACCCGGCTGTTCCAGAAGTCGGGCGTCCCGTCCGACATGGCGGAGACGGGGCTGACGTCGGACGACGTCGTCCAGCTCATGGACCTCGCCGGCGTCGAGAAGCTCTTGCTGTGCGCGTGGTGCCGTCCGGGCACCTGGGTGGCCACCAACGACGAGGTCGCCGAGTGGGTCGCGCGCCATCCCACCCGCTTCGTCGGCGTCGCGGCGGTCGACCTCGAGAAGCCCATGGCGGCGGTGCGCGAGCTCGACCGCGCCGTGAAGGTGCTCGGCTTCAAGGCGCTGCGCGTGATCCCGTGGCTGTGGAGCCTGCCGCCCAACGACAAGCACTACTGGCCGCTCTTTGTTAAGTGCATCGACCTCGACATCCCGTTCTGCACGCAGGTGGGCCACACCGGGCCGCTGATGCCGTCCGAGACCGGGCGCCCGATCCCCTACATCGACGAGATCGCCCTCAAGTTCCCCGAGCTCAAGATCGTCGGCGGCCACATCGGCTACCCGTGGACCGACGAGATGATCGGACTCGCCTGGAAGCACGAGCACGTCTACATCGACACCTCGGCCTACCTGCCGCGCTACTACCCGAAGCAACTCGTCCACTTCGCCAAGACCTACGGCAAGGACAAGGTGCTGTTCGGGACTAACTTCCCGCAGCTCATGTTCCACAAGGCGGTCAAGCAGGCGCTCGAGCTCGAGCTGGGCGAGGAGAACGAGCGGCTCTTCTTCCGCGACAACGCGCGGCGGGTGTTCAAGCTGCCGTGAGGTCCTCCGGCCGCTGAGTCGATCCACTGGAGGGTCGCGATCCTTCGCGGCCGCTCCCGGCGGCTGCGAGGGACCGCAGCCCTCCAGGAGGTCGATCGCGCGCCCGGCTCTTCCGCTACGGGACCGCGCACGCGCCGTCGGTCTTGCCGGCGCGGGCGAGCGCTTCGCGTAGCCGCGTCTCGATCGCCGGGCGGTCGGCGGCGGGGACGCGCTCCTGGTAGAGCTCGAACAGGCGCCGCTCCTCGGCGCGGATGTGGCGATCGAGGAGGTCGGCGTAGGCGGCGAGCCGGGCAGCGTTGCCGTCGAGGGCCTCGGTGAGCGCCTCCAGCTCGCGGTGCTCGGCGAGCAGCTCGTCGAGCAGGCCGGCCTCCTCGCCGAGCAGCGGCGCCAGCAGCGGGAAGAGCACGTCCTCCTCGGCGCGGAAGTGCGGTACCAGCTCGGCGCGGAAGAACTCGCGGGTGACCGCCGCCTGGTGCTCGAGCCCGCTCCCGGTGCGCAGCGCCTGGCGGATGAAGAACGCGCGCAGCAGGCCCTGGTGGTGGTCGTGGGACAGCGGCACGAGGCTGGGGTCGCGCTTGAGCGGTGGCATGAGGTCTCGCGGCGGGAGAGGGGAGGCGCGGCGGTGGGGCAACGTAACCGCTCACCGAGCGGCTACGCTCGGCCCCGCGGCGAGCGCCGCCCGCCACCCCCATGAACCACCTCGGCGTCACGATCTTCGCGCTCGCGTACGTGGGCATCGCCCTCGGCGAGCTCCCGGGATTCGCCCTCGACCGCACCGGCGTCGCGCTGCTCGGCGCGATGCTCATGGTCGCGACCGAGACCATCACCTTCGGCCAGGCCACCGGCGCGATCGACGCCGGCACGCTGGTCCTGCTGTTCGGCCTGATGGTGCTCTCGGCGCAGTTCCGCCTCGGCGGGTTCTACAGCGCGGTGGCGCTGCGCGCCGCGCGGAGCGGGGTGGGCGCGCGCGGCTTCCTCGCGTTCGTGGTGACGGCGGGCGCGCTGCTCTCGGCGCTGCTCTCGAACGACGTGATCTGCCTGGTGATGACGCCGATCGTGCTGGAGATCGTCGCCCGGCGCGGCTGGAACCCCGTGCCGTTCCTGCTCGCGCTCGCGGCGGCGGCGAACGTGGGCTCGGCGGCGACCGTCATCGGCAACCCGCAGAACATGTTCATCGGCCAGAAGGCGGGGCTCGACTTCGCCCGCTTCTTCCTGTGGTGCGCGCCGCCCTCGATCGCGAGCCTGGCGCTGCTCTACGCGTGGCTGGCGCGCGGCGACGAGCTGGTGAGCGAGCCCGGCCACCCGCACGCCCGCCACGACGACGCCGACTGGCCGCTCGACGCCGGCTCGATGGCCTCGACGCGGCCGTTCGACCGCGCCCAGTCCGCCAAGGCGGTGGTGCTCACGCTCGTGCTGGTGGCGCTCTTCTTCACGCGCATCCCGCGCGAGGTCTCGGTGCTCGGCGTGGTGGCGGTGCTGCTGATGAGCCGGCGGCTCACCACGCCGCGGTTCCTGGCGCTGGTCGACTGGCCGCTCCTGCTGCTCTTCATCGGGCTCTTCGTGCTGATCGAGGGTTTCCGCGTGTCGGGCGGCATGGTGGCGCTCGAGGGGGCGCTGGCCCGCTCGGGGCTCGAGATCCATTCGCCCGCGGTGCTCGCGGCGGCGAGCGTGGTGCTCAGCAACCTGGTGAGCAACGTGCCCGCGGTGATGCTGCTCATGGCGGAGTGGCCCGCGAGCCGGCCCGAGCTCGCGTACCTGCTCGCGCTGACGAGCACCTACGCGGGCAACCTGCTGCTCATCGGCTCGATCGCCAACCTGATCGTCGCCGAGCAGGCGCGCGCGCGCGGCGCCGAGATCGGCATCGCGCTGCACGCGCGGCGCATCGCGCCCTTCGCGGTGGCGAGCCTGGCGATCGCGATCGGGTGGTGGCTGGTGATGGTCCGGCTCGGCCTCGAGGGGTGAGGCGGTGAGCTTCGGGGGCGCGCGCCAGCCGCCGCTCGCCGCCTTGCACGCTTTTCCGGGGGTCGGCTAGGGTTGGCGGCTTTGCCGCAGGAAACCGGGGATCCGCGCCGTGGAGCACGGTAGTCGCAGAGCGATCGTCGCAGCCTTTCTCGCCAACCTCGGCATCGCCGTCGCCAAGCTGATCGCGTACGTCGCGACCGGCGCGGCCTCGATGCTCGCCGAGTCGATCCACTCGCTCGCCGACACCGGCAACCAGGCGCTGCTCTTGCTCGGCAGCAAGCGCGGCCAGCGCGCGCCGACCGCCGAGCACCCGTTCGGCTACGGCCGCGAGCGCTACTTCTGGGCGTTCGTGGTGGCGCTGGTGCTGTTCTCGCTGGGCTCGGTGTTCGCGATCGTCGAGGGCGTCCACAAGCTCCAGCATCCCGAGCCGCTCGAGTCGCCGCAGTGGGCGATCGGCACGCTGGTGGTCGCGGTGCTCCTCGAGGGCTATTCGTTCAGGACCGCGATCCGCGAGGCCCGCCACTCGAAGGGCAAGGAGACGTGGTGGGGGTTCGTGAAGACCGCCAAGAGCCCCGAGCTGCCGGTGGTGCTCCTCGAGGACCTCGGCGCGCTCTTCGGCCTGGTGTTCGCGCTGGTGGGCGTGAGCCTCGCGGTGATCACCGGCGAGCCGCGCTACGACGCCCTCGGTTCGGTCGTGATCGGCGCGCTCCTCGGCGTGATCGCGGTGATCCTGGCGATCGAGATGAAGAGCCTGCTGGTGGGAGAGGCGGCGTCCGCCGCGCAGCAGCTCTCGATCCGCGAGGGCTTCGAGGGCGCCAAGCACGTCCGCCGACTGATCCACATGCGCACCATGCACCTGGGGCCGGAGGAGCTGCTGGTGGCGGCGAAGCTCGAGTTCGAGCCGTCGCTCTCGCTGCGCGAGCTCGCCGACGCGATCGACGCCGCCGAGTCGAGCGTGCGCGACCGCGTGCCGAGCGCGCGCCTCATCTTCGTGGAGCCCGACGTCTACCGCGGCGCGTGAGCGCGCCGAGCTGCCAGGGCGCCGCGGGCGAGGAGTCTCGATGTCGAAGACGCTGGTCACGGGCGCCACCGGTCTGGTGGGCTGGAACGTCGCCACGGTGCTGCTCGAGCGCGGCCGCGAGGTGCGCGCGCTGGTGCGGGACCCCGACAAGGCACGCCGCCACCTGCCGCCGCAGGTCGAGCTGGTCGCGGGCGACATCACCGACCGCGCCTCGCTCGAGCGCGCCTTCAAGGGCGTGAACGTCGCGTATCACGCGGCCGGGCTGCCCGAGCAGTGGCTCAGGGACGTGGGGCGCTTCCAGCGCGTCAACGTCGAGGGCACGCGCAACATGGTGGACGCAGCGCTCGCGGCGAAGGTCGAGCGCTTCGTCTACACCAGCACCATCGACGTCTTCCAGGCCGGGCCGTCGCAGGAGTACGACGAGAGCGCGCCGATCGATCCGAGCCCCAAGGGCACGGCGTACGAGCGCTCCAAGCAGGACGCCGATCGGGTGGTGGTGGAGGCGCTGGCGCGCGGGCTTCACGCGGTCTTCATCCACCCCTCGGCGCTCTACGGCCCGGGCCCCGCGGGCTCGCCGGGCATCAACGACTTCATCCTCAAGATGAAGAACCACCAGATGCCGGCGCTGTTGCCGGGCGGGATGCCGGTGGTGCACTCGCGCGACGTCGGCGTGGGCCAGGTCCTCGCCGAGGACCGGCCCGCGGGCACGCGCTACATCCTGAGCGAGTCGTACGTCGACCTCACCCACCTGGCGTGGATCGTGAGCCACGCCCTCGGCCGCAAGGACATCCCGCGGGTGCTGCCGCTCTGGCTCGCGAGGCTGGTGTCGGAGGCGGGCGAGCGGTGGGCGAACGTGTCGGGCCGCCCGCCGCTCATCCCGAGCGGCCAGCTCCACTTCCTGCAGTGGAAGGCGCGGCCCAGGAACAACAAGGCGCGCAAGGAGCTTCGTTGGGTGCCGACGTTGTTCCGCGACGGCGTTCGTGCGACCGTGGCGCTGCTCACCGGCCAGCCGGCCGCGGATGCGCCCGCGGAGGGAGCGTCGGCGACGGCTGCGAAGCCCGGCTGAGCGACGGAGCCTCGTCCACCTCGTGAGCCGCGCTCGATCCGCTCGATCGGCACGTCACGCCGCGCTCGCCGCGTTGCTCGCGGCGGGAGTGGCGGGCTGCGGCGGCGACGGGGGAGGCGGCGCCGCGAGGGTCACGGCGCTGCCGCCGCTTTCCCTCGCCGAGGGCTGCAACCCGCTGCTCGGCGGCGGCGACTGCTTCCTGCCGTATCCGTCCGACTTCTACCGGATCGTGGAGGCGGACGGCGGCACCGCGAGCGGCGCGCGGGTGGTGACCGACGGCGCGGCGGCGCTGCGCACGGCGAGCGGCGCGAGCGCCGACGTCTCCGACTGGTGGCCGATCCGCGGCTTTTCGCGCCACTCGACGATCGTGGGCACGTTGCTCGCGCCCACCTCCGACGCCGGCACGGTGGGCTTCGTCGACTCGCCGTCGATGAGCCTCGATCCGGGGACCTCGGCGACGCTCGTCGTCGACACCACCAACGGCAAGCTGGTGCCGCACTTCGCCGACATCGACCCGCGCGCCAGGGACGCGAGCCGCACGGCGATCGTGCTCCACCCGGTGGTGCCGCTCGCCGAGAACCGCCGCTACGTCGTCGCGTATCACGGGCTGGTCGGGCCGGACGGGAACGCGGTGCGCGCCCCCGAGGGCTTCCGGCGGCTGCGCGACCGCGAATACGCCGGCGATCCCGCGCTGGAGGCGCTCGCCGGCCTCTACGAGAACGACCTCTTCCCCAAGCTCGACGCGATCGGCGTGGCGCGCGAGGAGCTGCAGCTCGCGTGGGACTTCACCACCGGCTCGGACCACGACGTGACCGTCGACATGCGGCAGGTCCGCGCCCTCACGCTCGAGTGGCTCGCGTCGAACACCCCCGAGGTGGCGATCGACTCGGTGGAGGAGCACGCCCCAGGCGACGGCTCCGGGATCTGGCGGACCGTCTCGGGCACGGTCGCCGGCCCGCGCTTCGTCGACTCGCCGGACCCGGGCGCGCGGCTGGTCCGCGACGCCGCGGGGTCGGTGCGGCTCGACGGAACGGTGCGGTTCCCGTTCCTCGCGGAGATCCCCGAGAGCTTGCGCGACGGCGCGGCGGGCGCGGGCCGCGTGATGGGGCTCGGGCACGGCTTCTTCGGCACCCGCAACGAGGTGCGCAGCGAGTCCGCGCTTCGATCGGCGAACGAGCTGCGCGCGGTGGTGCTCTCGACCGACTGGTGGGGGATGGCGACCGCCGACGCGCCCACCGTCTTCCTCGGGCTGCTCGCGAACCCGTCGCACGTGACGGCGTTCACCGATCGGGTCCACCAGGCGATGGCGAACTGGCTCACGCTCACCGCGGCGGTGCGCGGGCCGCTCGCCGGCACCGCCGCGTTCCGGCGCCCGGAGAGCGGGGCGTCGGTGTACGACCCGCGGCGCATGGACTTCTGGGGGCTCTCGAACGGCGCGATCCTCGGCACGGTGCAGTCGGCGCTCAACCCGTGGCACGAGCGGGTGCTGCTCAACGTGGGCGGCGCGGGCTGGACGCAGCTCATGTGGCGCTCGGGGAACTTCGTGCCGTTCCTGATCGCGGCGGCGGTGCCGTTCCCCGATCCGATGGTGCAGCAGGAGTTCGTGGCGAGCCTGCAGCGCCACTTCGATCGCATCGATCCCGCCGTCTACGCGCCGCTCATCTTCGACCCGGAGCTCGAGGGCAACCCGGGCGATCGGCGCGTGGTGCTCCAGTTCGGCCTCGGCGACGCGGGCGTGCCGAACGTCGGCAGCTTCTACCTGGCGCGGGCCCTCGGCGCGCGCATGAGCGAGCCGAGCGCCGCGGAGATCTGGGGTGTCGAGCCGATGGGCGCGGACGGCGCGTCCGCGGGTGTCACCGCGTTCGACATGGGAGTCGACACCGCGTTCGAGGCCAAGGCGATCCCGCCGGTGAAGGCGAACGTGGTCCACGACGGCGTGCGCCTGCTCGAGGCCGCCGATCGCCAGCTCGACGCGCTCTTCACCGACGAAGGCCGCATCATCCACCCCTGCGACGGCCCCTGCGATCCGGGTTGATCCACCGGCAGCGGAGCCGAGATCAGCGGCCCGACG
>CAYMQR010000254.1:0-7498 GCA_964392195.1 uncultured bacterium
CGCCTCCACGACTTCGGCGACGAGAGCTTCCGGCCGCGCCTTCGCTTGCTCCTCGAGTGCCTCGAGAGCGAAGCGGCGCTGCACCCGGTGGGCCGCTTCCTCACCAGGGAGAAGCTGGTCGGCGTGCTCGCCAACAAGCTCAAGATCGCCGAGCTGGTGCGGCGCCACCCCGACATCCGCACCCGTCCGCTGGCGCCGCTGGTGGTGATCGCGGGCCTGCAGCGCACCGGCACCACGCTGCTGCAGCGGCTCTTGTCGGTCGACCCGGTGGTGCGCCACCTGGCGTCGTGGGAAGCGCTCAACCCGGCGCCGTCCGACCTCGACGCGAGGCTACCGACGCGCGAGAAGGATCCGCGGATCCGGCTCGCCCGGCTCGCCGAGCGAGCGCTCGCCTACATGGCGCCCGACTTCTTCGCGATCCATCCGGTCGAGGCCAGCGAGCCCGAGGAGGACGTGCTGCTCCTCGACCTGTCGTTCCTGAGCACCGTGCCGGAGGCCACCTACCACGTGCCGCGCTTCGCCGCGTGGCTCGAGGAGCAGGACCACCGCCCGGCGTACCGCGACCTGGCGGTGACGCTCGGCGTCCTCGAGCACCAGCTCCTGCGCGATCGGTGGGTGCTGAAGACGCCCCACCACCTCGAGCACCTCGACGCGCTCCTCGACGTCTTCCCGCACGCGACGATCGTCCAGACGCACCGCGACCCGGCGCGGGTGGTGGCGTCGTTCTGCAGCATGATCGCCCACGGCCGCGGCGTGATGAGCGACGTCGTCGATCCGGTCGAGGTCGGCCGCCACTGGCTGCGCAAGCAGGAGCGGATGGTGACGCGCGCCATGGAGGTCCGCGACCGCGTCGGTGGCCGCGGCTTCGTCGACGTCCAGTACGCCGAGCTCATGTCCGACCCGATCGCCGCCGTGCGGCGCGTCTACGACCACATCGGTGTCGCGCTCTCGGGCGAGGCCGAGGCGCGGATGCGGGCCTGGCTCGCTGCCCACCCGCAGAACCGCCACGGCACCCACCGCTACCAGCTCGACGACTTCGAGCTCACCCGCGCCGACGTCGACCGCGCCTTCGCGGCCTATCGCGAGCGCTTCGCCATCCCGGCCGAGGAGAAGAAGCCGTGAGCGCTACCGCCAACCTGGACGCGTTCCACCGTCTCGACGGCCGCACCTGCCTGGTCACCGGCGCCACCAACGGCCACGGCCGCGCCCTCGCGGAGGCGCTCGCCATGCGCGGCGCCGACCTGGTGATCCTGGGGCGGAATCCCACGCTCTGCGAGGAGACCGCGGGCGCCATCGAGAGCGCCAGCGGCCGGCGGCCGGCCATCCTGCTCTGCGACCTGGCGTCGCGCGCCGACATCGACCGCGCCGCCGCCGAGTTCCTCGCGAGCGGGCGCAGCCTGCACGTGCTCGTGAACAACGCCGGCATGGTGAACCGCAGCCGCGAGCTCACCGGCGACGGCGTCGAGAAGGTGTTCGCGGTCAACTACCTCGCGTACTTCCAGCTCACGCTCCGGCTCTTGCCGCGGATCCGCGAGAGCGCGCCGGCGCGGATCGTGAACGTGTCGTCCGACACCCACCGCATCACGTCGCTCGACCTCGGCGACCTCGAGCTCACGCGCGGCTTCTCGTGGCTCAAGGCGTACGGGCGCTCGAAGCTCGCGATCGTCTACTTCACCCGCGAGCTCGCGCGGCGGCTGGCGGGCACGGGCGTCACCGTGAACGCCCTCGATCCCGGCCCGGTGGCGTCGAACATCGGCGCCCACGACCCGTCGCCGGTGGTGCAGTTCCTCGGCAAGCTCGTGATGGCGCCCTTCCCCACCGCGGCGCGCGCCGCGCGCATGGCGCTGCACCTCGCCAGCGCGCCCGAGGTCGAGAACGTCACCGGCGCTTACTACCGCTTCGGCGCGGTGCGCGAGCCGCGCGTGGCCAAGGACGAGGCGGCGGTGGCGAAGCGGCTGTGGGACGCGAGCGTCCGCTACACCGGCGTCGACCTCGCCGGAGGCGCGCCGTGAGCGGCGGACCCCTCGACGGCGTCCGGGTCCTCGAGGTGGCGCAGTTCTGGTTCGTGCCCGCCGCGGGCGCGATCCTCGCCGACTGGGGCGCCGAGGTGTGGAAGGTCGAGCACCCGGAGCGCGGCGACGCCCAGCGCGGCCTCGCCGCCGCCGGCTTCGGCACCCGTGAGGGCGGCGTCGACTTCATGATGCAGCAGTCGAACCGCGGCAAGCGCTCGATCACCGTGGACCTCGCCAAGCCCGAGGGACGCGAGGTGGTGCTCCGCCTCGCCGAGCGCTGCGACGTGTTCCTCACCAACTTCCTGCCCGACGCGCGCCGCAAGCTGGGCATCGAGGTGGCGGACATCCGCGCCCGCAACCCGCGGGTGATCTACGTGCGGGGCTCGGGGTACGGCTCCGAGGGGCCCGACGCCGAGTCCGGCGGCTACGACGCCACCGCGTTCTGGTCGCGCGGCGGTGTCGCCAACGGCCTGACCCAGCCCGACGCGGCGGCGCCGACGATGCAGCGGCCCGCGTTCGGCGACTCGGTGGGCGCGGTCGCGCTCGCCGCCGGGGTGGCCGCGGCGCTGCTCAAGCGCGAGCGGAGCGGCGAGCCGTCCGTGGTGGACGTGTCGTTGCTCGGCACCGCGATGTGGACGATGGCGCCGGACATCGTCGCGAGCCCGCTGCTGCCGCCGGGGAAGACCATCCCCCTGCCCGACCGCGCCGCCGCGCTCAACCCGCTCGCGAACAGCTACCGCACCCGCGACGGCCGCTGGATCGTGCTCATGGCGCTGCAGGCCGACCGCTACTGGCCCGAGGTGTGCGCGCGGCTCGGCTGCGGCGAGCTGCGCGACGACCTCCGCTTCGCGAACGCCAAGGCGCGCTACCAGCACCGCCGCGAGTGCGTCGCGGCGATCGACCGCGCCGTGGCCGCGCACACCCTCGCGGAGTGGCGGACCAGGCTGGCCGGCATGGAGGCGCCGTGGGCCGTGATGCAGAACCCGGCCGAGCTCCACGACGACCCGCAGGCCCTCGCCAACGGCTACTTCCGCGAGGTCGCGGGCGGTGATTCCGGCTCGTTCCGGGTGGTCGCGAGCCCGGTCACGTTCGACGGCGCGCAGCCCACGCTCACGCCGAGCCCGGAGCTCGGTCAGCACACCGAGGAGCTGCTCCTCGGCCTCGGGCTGGCGTGGGAAGACCTCGAGCGCCTCAAGGCGTCAGGCGCCATCGGCTGACCCGCGGCGGAGTCGGGGCGCTGCTCAGCCGCCGCCCGCGCGGCGGCTCGCGCACACGGTCTCCTTGATCTGGAACGTGGTGCCTTCCGGCCCGCTCGAGCTCGGTACCGTCACCACCACCTGCTCGTTCCTCGCCGCCTCGCCGCCCGAGGGCAGGTACTGGAAGACCAGCTTGGAGAGGTCGACGCCGGTCGACGACTCGGGGTTCGCGAACGAGAGCTTGTGCCGGTAGTACTGCTGCACCTTCGCCCAGCCGTCCGGGGTCTGGAGGTCGAAGATCAGGCTCTCGAGCGGACAGCTCGGGCCACGGAACGGATAGACGAGCCTCTTGGTCACGGTCGACGGGCTGTAGACCGGGATGTCGGTGACGACGCCCTCGAGGGCCGGTGGCTTGGGGGCGAGGTTGCACCCGAGCGTCAGCACGACGGCCACCGCGAGGATCGTCCTCGGCACCCTTGCGATCGGCATCATGGGGTTCCTCCCGCCGCGTCGCGCGGCTCGGCGGCACGGGTGGCGGCGGCCACGTGGGGCGCGAGCGCCAACCCGAGCACCAGGTAGAGCAGCATCATCACCTCGGCGTCGCCGAAGTTGAACTCGACGACACCGTTCAGGTTCCACGCCAGGAACGCCGTGGCCGCCCCCATCGCGAGCGCGGCCTCGCGCGGCGGTCCGTCGCGCGTCGACACCACGCGCGCGATCAGCATCCGCGCCATCGCCACCAGCCACCACACGAACGCCACCAGCCCGAGGATGCCGTCCTCCACCCACACGGTGATGAAGTTCGAGTGGAAGTGGCGGTGCTTGGGAGGGTCCGCCCCCCACAGGTCGGCACGTTTCATGATCGAGCCGTTGTGGGTGCCGATGCCGAGCGGGTAGTCGCGGACGAGCTGCGCGCCGATCGTCCACATCCGCAGCCGGTTGTCGGGGTGGACCCAGTCCTTGCCCGATTCCTGGAGGCGGAGCCGCGCCGGGCCGTAGCCGAGGCCGACCAGCGCCGCGACCAGCAGCGGGATCACCACCAGCTTGCGGTTGCGGAACCAGAGCTGGGTCGTGAGGCCGGCGATCGTGCCGACCCAGGCGCCGCGCTTGAACGTGCACACCAGCCCGGCGAGCTGCATGCCGAACGCGAAGCCCACCGCCACGCGCTTGCCGGCGCCGCGGGTCGCCAGCCACAGCGCCTGCAGGAACACGACGCCGATCGCGAGCTGGCTCGCCTGGGTCATCTTCCCGGGGCCGACGCCGTGGAGGAAGTTCTGCCAGCGGTAGTCGTAGACGCGGTGCCAGCCCCACACGAAGAGCGCGAACGACACGATCCACGCCAACCGGTGGCGCTCGTCGTCGTCACGGACGTTGGCGAGCACCAGGTAGAAGACCAGCACCTGGGCGTAGCCCCGCAGCGACCACAGCGCCGTCCCGGCGTCGAGCCCGGCGATCGCCGCCAGCACTCCGCACGCCAGGAACGCCAGGAAGGGACGGTCGGCGATGGTGCGCGGCCAGCGCGGACCGCCGTGCAGCACCACCCGCGCCAGCCATGCGGCCAGCGCGACGCCGAACGCGATGCCGCTCGCGGCGATCGACACCGGCACGCTCGCGGCGAGAGCGCGTAGCGACCACTTCACCACCTCGCCGAGGGTCGCGTCCGGCACGGCGCGCGCGAGCGCTGCGCGCGGGTCGCGAGGGCCGGCCGCGGCGTCAGCCGGCCGCGGCGCGGGGCTCGCCAGCTCGGATCCCGTCATTCGCAAGCGTCTCCATCGCGCCCAACTCGAGCTCGCGCAGCTTCGCGTACTTGAGGAACACGTGAAGAGCCATCAAGCCTGCCATGAAGAGACCGGGAATCCCATCCAGGAAGCCGCGCTTGATGACGTAGAACTTGATGAAGTGCACCACCGGGTTGCCGAGCAGGTTGAGGACGCGGAAGCGCTTGCCGCGCTCGAACGCCTCGCGTGCGGCGATGCTGGTGAAGCGGTTGATGGTGCGGAGCTGATCGCGCAGGTCGCGGTACGTGAGGTGCCAGATGTCGCCCTTGAGGCGGGTGGCGCGGCGCTCGTCGGCGAGGAACGCGCGCTCGTGCGGGTCGACCCCGCCCCAGGTCACGCGCGACTTGCGGAACAGCCGCAGGCGGTACTCGGGGTACCAGCCGTGGCGCCACCAGCGGCCCAGATAGAAGACCAGCCGCGGGATGTAGTAGCCCCACACCGAGTCGTCGGCGGTCGCGAGGCGGCGCTGGATCTCGCTCGCCAGCTCGGGCGAGATGCGCTCGTCGGCGTCGAGGTTGAGCACCCACTCGTTGCGGGTGAGCCCGAGCGCGTAGCGCTTCTGCTCGACGAACCCGGGCCAGGCACGCTGGAAGACGCGGTCGGTGTACTCGCGGCAGATCTCCACGGTGCGGTCGGTGGAGAACGAGTCCACCACCACGATCTCCTTGCACCAGCGCACGCTGTCGAGGCAGTCGCGGATGTGCTCCTCCTCGTCCTTGCAGATGATGAAGCAGCTCACCGGCGGCATCTCGTGCTCGCGCGGTCCGCGGTGGCGGATCGACCGCCGGCGGCGGCGCTCGCGGCGCAGGAAGGCGCGCGAGCTCGAGCGCGCCACCCGGCGCAGCACCCGGCGCGGCGCCTGCTCGATCGGGCCCGCCTCCAGGTAGGCGTGGACGAAGCGCGCGCGGTAGGTGCGCGGCACGGTGTAGCCGCGGCGGTAGCGCAGCTCCGCGAACGCGCGGTCGAACGCGGCCAGATCGTGGATCCGGTTGCGCCACGACGCGGGCCCGCCGAAGCGGACGCGCTCGAGGCCGATGAGGCGCGGCGCGCCGTCCGGGCCGAACAGCACCTGGTCCGCGCGCAGGTGGCGGATCGTGACGCCGCGGTCGTGCGCGAGCCGCAGCACCCGGGCGGCCTCCCGGATGCGCTCGCGCTTGCGCGCGTGCGGGATCTCCGGGTCGGCCAGCAGCGAGGCCAGGTCGCGCGCGCCCTCGATCTCCGGGTAGGCGATGAGCTCGGTGCGGAAAGGCCAGCCGCCGTCGTGCGCGCGCGCATCGGGGAGCACGGTCGGGACGGCGCGGCGGCCGGCCTCGCAGGCGTGGTCCCACTCGCGGCGGGCGCGTCCCCAGCGCTCGTGCGAGGCGAGCGCCTTGCGGAGGTTGCGCGGCCGATAGAAGCGCACCCAGTAGCGGCTGCCGTCGGCGAGCGCGAGCTTCACGAAGCGGCGGCTGCGCCCGGTCCGCTCCTCGATCGCGCCGGCGACCTGCGCCACCGCCTCGGGGCTCCACGTCATGATCTGCTCGGTCAGGCGGGCGCCCGGCAGCGTGGCCAGCCAGTGGAAGCCGGCGTGGTCGATCTTGCGCACCACCCGTCCGCGATCGCGCAGGTCCTTCTGCGCGCCCATCTCGGCGACCTGGGCGAGCGCCAGCCGCAGCTCGGCCTGGCTCTCCGGGAGCCCGTCGACGTAGCCCTGGACGAACGCGATCACGTCGCGCACGTGGGCGTTGCGGCCGAGCGTCCGGTAGAGCTGCATCAGCGAGCGGAAGCGCCGCTGGCGCGAGAGCTGCGGGACGTGGCGGACGTCCTCGAGATCGAGGAGCGTGAACACCGGGCCGTCGGCGGCTGGTGTCACCAGGATGTTCGAGTCCTTGAGGTCCTTGTGGAGGAGGCCCCGCACGTGCAGGTCACGGAAGAGCGAGCCCAGCGCGCGGAGCCAGCGGCGGCGCTCGGCGAGCGGCGCGCGCAGCAGCGCGGGTGCGAGCGGCTCGGCGCCCGTGACCTCCTCGGTCACCACGATCGACCCGCGCGGCAGCGCCGTGGGGCCGAGTTCGACCGTGGCCGCGAGCGGCGGCCCGGCGAAGCCCGCGGCGGCGAGCACCTCCGCGCCCGTCCGGAAGCGCTCGGCCGGCGACGGCCCGAGGGCCGCCTTCAGGCGGAGCCGCAAGCTCGGCAGGCGGTACCACTTCACGTACCAGGCGGTCCCACCGGCGGGGACGCGAAGCACCACGACCTTGCTGTAGTTCTTGATGACCGTCACGCCGTCCCGGCGGATCAGGTCGTCGAGGTCGAGGCGCGCGCCGCCCACGATGTCGTTGGCGCGCTCGTCGCCGACGAGGCGACTGCGGACACGGATCCCGGGCGTCGACATGGAGGCGGAGAGTTACCACATCGACGGCCACGAGCGGGCACGCAGCTCGTCCCCTCGCGCCCGACGAAGCGGGCGCCTCCACGCGGGCGGGGGGCTGGAACAGGCGCGCGGTTCACCGCTCTAGCGCCCCGCGATCCCGGTCTG
>CAYMQR010000255.1:0-7442 GCA_964392195.1 uncultured bacterium
CGGTCGACCGGGTCCGTACAGGGAGCCGCGCGATCGGCGGTGCGATCGACGCGGCGTATCGCCGGGCACGCGGCGCGTGCCCCTCCGGCCCGCTGCTAGGACGCTGGCGTGAGCGGCAGGCCGATGCGCTTGAAGAGGCTCGTGAAGTCGTCGTCCTCGATCGGCTTCTTGAGGAACTCGCCGCCGCGCGGGATGAGCTTGGCGAGGTCGCGGTCGGCGGAGCGGTCGGAGAGCAGCACGATCGGCGTGATCGCGGTGCGCGGGAACGAGCGCAGGATCTGGCTCGCCTCGAGGCCGCTGATCTTCGGCATGTACACGTTCACGAACACCACGTCGGTGCCGCGCCCGAGGGCGGCCTCGACCAGCCCGTAGCCGTCGGTGACGCGCACCACGTCGAGGCCGAAGCGATCGAGCACCTCGGTGAGCACGCGCGCCTCCTCGGCGTCCGGCTCGCCGAGGATAGCGCGGCGCCGCGACACCTCGGCCGGCTCCTTGTGGTGGGAGCGCTCGCGCGCGCGCTCGAGGTCCTCGAGGAGCGCCGCCGCGTCGCGGTAGCGCTCGGCGGGCGTCTTGGCGAGGCACTTGAGGACGATGCCCTCGATGTAGGCGCTCACCGCCGGGTTCAGCGTGCGCAGCGGGCGCGGCCGCTCCATCAGGTGCTTCTGCGCCGTGGTGATGAGGTTCTTGCCCTCGAACGGCACGGTGCCGGTGAGCATCTCGTAGAGCACGCAGCCGAACGAGTAGACGTCGGTGGCGGGCACCACCACCTTGTCCTCGAACTGCTCGGGCGCCATGTAGGCGGGCGTGCCGAGCAGCATGCCGTCGTGGGTGATGCGGATGTCCTCGGGGCGGCGCGCGAGGCCGAAGTCGAGGACCATCGCCTTGCCCTCGGGCGTCACCATGAGGTTCGACGACTTGATGTCGCGGTGGACGATGCCGATGCGGTGGCACGCCGCGAGGCCGTCGGCCGCCTGGGTGGCGATGTCGAGCGCCTCGTCCTCGCCGAGGTAGCCGCGCTCCTTGATGACCTCGGAGAGCGGTACGCCCGGCACGTACTCCATCGCCAGGAACGCGCGCTCGCCGATGCGGCCGATCTCGTAGATGGTCGCGACGTGCTGGTTCTTGATCTGGCGCGAGAGCCGGATCTCGTGGCGCAGCCGCTTGGTCCAGCTCTCGTCGTCCGACCACTCGAAGCGCAGCACCTTGAGCGCGACGATCTCGCCGAGCTCCTTGTCGTAGGCCTTGAAGACCTCCGACGTCCCGCCGCGGCCGATGCGGTCGATCAGCTCGTAGCGGCTGTTGCGCCCGACCGCCTCGCGCTGCGGCTTGGGCGTGGCCTCGCTCCTGGGCTGGATCTCCTCGGTCGGCGCGTCGTCCGAGTCGAGGGCGGCCTCGCGGTCCGCCTCCGCCTCGGCGGCGCGCTCGACGGCGCGCTGCGCCTGGCGCTCGAGCACCGCGAGGCGGACGCTCAAGAGGCCCATGTCGAGGGGCTTGGTGAGGTAGTCGTCGGCGCCCGCCTCGAGCACCCGCTGCACGGCGTCGTGCTGGTTCTGCAGGGTGCACACCACGATCAGCGAGCCGGGGCCGCGCGGCGAGCGGCGCAGCCGCCTGCACACCTCGAGGCCGTCCATGTCGGGCAGCTCGGCGTCCAGCACCACCAGCGGGTACTCGCCGACCGCGTACGAGGCCACCGCCGAGGCGCCGTCGGTCACCGTGGTGACGTCGTGGCCGCGGGCGCGCAGCACCGCCTGCATGAGCGCGCGCATCGCCTCGGCGGCCTCGACGAGGAGCGTCTTCATGGACGCCCCGCCGGTCGGCGCGTGGCGGCGGTCGGGGGCGGGCTCACGCGCCCGGCCCCAGCACGAACACCGTCGACACGCTGCCCGGCCCGCCGAGGGTGTGCGCCAGGCCGAGGTCGGCCTTCGGCACCTGCATCTTGCCGGCGCGGCCGCGGATCTGGTCGGCGATCTGGTTGATCATCCGCACACCCGAGGCGCCGATCGGGTGGCCGCAGCTCTTGAGCCCGCCGCCGGTGTTCACCGGCAACCGCCCGCCGAGCTTGGTGACGTTGTCGTGGATCAGCTCCCAGCCCCGTCCGCGCGGCGCGAGCCCGAGGTCCTCGTAGTTGATGAGCTCGGTGATGGTGAAGCAGTCGTGGCACTCGACGACGTCGAAGGCCCGTGCCGGATCGGTGACGCCGGCGTCGGCGTACGCGGCCGCGGCCGCCCGCTGGGTGGCCTCGAATCCCAGGAAATCCCAGTCCGGCTTCATCTGCGCGCCAAAGTAGCCGTTCGCGACCGCAAGACCGATGCCGCGGATCACCACCGGGTCCTTCACGTACTCGCGGGCGCGGTCGGCGCGGGTCAGGATCACGGCGGCGGCGCCGTCGGTGGTGGGGCAGCAGTCGTAGAGCCGGAGCGGCTCGGCCACCGGCGGCGCCTTGCGCGCGGCCTCCGCCGTGATCGCCTTGCGGAAGTGGGCGCGCGGGTTGAGCGCGCCGTGCTCGTGGTTCTTGACCGCGACCTTGTCGAGAGTGCCCTCGTCGAGGCGGTTCTGCTCGAGGTAGCGCGTCGCGAGCAGCGCGAACATGCCGGGCGCCGTGCGCCCCTTGCAGAGCAGCGGGTGGCCGCGCTCGACGTGCTGGGCGACCAGGCTGCCGCGCGACGGCACGTCGCGCATCTTCTCCACACCCACCGCGAGCGCCACGTCGAAGGCGCCCGACGCCACCGCGAAGGCGGCGTTGCGGACCGCCTCCATGCCGGTGCAGCACAGGTTGGAGACCCGCGTGACCGGGATGGGATAGAGGTGGAGCGGCTCGGCCACCGCGGTGCCGGAGGCGCCCTCGTAGCCCCACGCCATCGGCAGGTACGTCCCCAGCCACGCCGCCTGGAGGTCGCCGAGCGTGAGGCCCGCGTCCTGGACGGCGAGCGTCACCGCCTCGGCGAGCATGTCGGGGAGGCTCTGGTCGAAGTTCTCGCCGAAGCGGATGGTGCCGCTGCCGATGATCGCGACCTCGCCGCCGATGCCCATCATGCTCCTCGCCTCACGCCGCCGACGGGCGCATCTTCCACGCGTAGTTCGGGAACCCGCCGCCCTCGTGGACACGGCGGAAGGTGAGCGCCACGCGCCCGCCCACCGCGACCGCGCCGCGCTCGGCGTCGGCGAGCTCGGCGTAGTAGCGCCCGCCGCCGTCGAGGTCGGCGGCCACCATCACCGTGGGCGGCTCGGGGCTCGGCACCAGGTGGTCGGCGGTGAAGGTGACGATCGTCCCGGCGCGTCCGAGCGCGACCTCGCCGAACTCGCGCCCGTCGCAGCCGTGGCAGACCGGCTTGGGCGGCAGCTCGATCGCGCCGCACGAGCGGCAACGCGCGCCGCGCCAGCGCACCAGCGCGCGCTCGTCGCGAGCGAGCACCGCGGGCGAGGTCCACGGGTCGAGGCGCTCGCCGGGCAAGAGCCCGCGCATCCGCAGGTACTGCGGGTAGCGCGCGAGCGCGCGCTTCGGCGCCAGCGCGGCGGCGAGCCGCTCGGCCAGCAGCGGCGCGTCGTCCCCCACACGCACCAGCAGCGCCTCGGCGCCGGTGCTCGCGCCCAGCACCAAGAGCCGCTCGCCCGGCTTCGACGCCGCGAGGCCACGGAAGAGCGCGAGCGGAAACGCCGCGGCGCCCAGCGCTCCCAGCGAGTCGATGGTGGCGTCCTCGACGAACCGCTCGGGCGGCAGGCCCAGGCTCTTGCGCAGCGCACGGTCGGCGGCGCCGTCGGGCGCGGCGAGCGCCACCCGCACCTGCCCGGGCTCGAGGTCGTGGGCGTCGAGGACCTGGCGCGCGAGGGTGCGCATCGCGACCGGGAAGCCCTTCTCCTGCACGAACGGCCGGTCGGCTTCGGCGGTGAAGCGCTCGCCGCGGCGCCGCCAGCGCTCGCGCAGGCCGGTCGTGCGCGAGGCGTGCGCCAGCACCTCGCCGAAGCGCCGCTCGGCGCCGAGGACCACCGCCACGCCGCCGTCGCCGAGGGCACCCTCGGCGCCGCTGCCCGGCTCCGGCGCCTGGACCTCCGCCGCGGCCACCAGCACCAGCGCGGCGCCCGCGCCGACCGCCGCCGCGCCGGCGCGCAGCGCGTGCGCGCCCGCGCCGAGCGAGCCGCCGAGCTCGGCGGCGTGCACGCCCTCGCTCAGGTCACAGCCGACCGCGAGCTGGTTGACGTTGCCGCCGTCCTCGAGTGGCGCGGTGGTGGAGGCGAGGAAGACCTCGGCGATCGTGGCGTTCGGTACGGCGCCGGTGTCGAACGCCGCGTCGACCGCCAGCGTCACGACGTCCTGATCGTGCGCCGCCACCGCGCGGGTCGCCGAAGCGCCTCCCGCCCCCCAGTTCTCGCGCAGCAGCGAGCCCGGCAGACGGCGGAGAGGAATGGCGAGGCCGAGCGCCTCGATGCCGACCGTCACGAATTCCGAGCTCATGCGTAGTGGGTGCCCGTAGCGGGGCGCATCCTACCGCGCTCCCGGGAGAATGGCTGCCGCTCACCGGAGCTCACCGTGATCGTCGAGCCCGGCGTCGCGCGCTCGGCCCCGCTCCCGCCGCGCCCCGAGGCGGGCGTGAGGCCGAACGCGACATCGAACCTGATGAGGAAAACCTAACCGTCACCGCGAGTCTGGCCGGTGGGCGGGCGGCGGAGCGAGGCTCGTCCCCCCTTCGCGAGGGAATGCCAGACATGACCGACTCCCCCGTCGCCGCGCAGCTCTCGGCGGCCCATCCAGCGAGCCCATCGCAGGCGCCGGCTTCCCCGCCGATGGGCGGGCTGCGCGACGCCTGGCAGCGCTGGAACGGCGCCGCGCACGGCCTCATCGACCGCGTCCTCGCGGCGCTCGCGGGGCGCACGCACCAGTTCGACGAGTTCGAGGGTTATGCGCGGCACATGACCGCGCGCGCGTGGACGGCGCGCGCGATCGCGTGCTGCGTCATCAACCTGTCGTTCTGGGGCTTCGACCCGCTGGTGTTCCACGGCGACGTCGCGAAGCTGCGGATCTTCACCGCCTGGCGCGTGGTGTTCCTGGTGACGGCGGTGGTCGGCGGTCTCGCCATGTGGCGGATCGCCAGCGACCGGCGCTCGCCCTACCCGGCGGCGCTCGGGATCCTGATGGGGTTCACGGGCTTCACCTACGTGCTGTTCGGGTTCCTCGGCGGACCCGACCGCCCGTGGCTCCACACCGGGACGATGTTCCCGCTCATCACGATGCTCTTCATCGTGCCGGTGCTGACGCGGCTGGCGCTGTCGTTCGGTACCGCGGCGCTGGTGCTCGGCGCCTCGTTCGGGATCCACCCGTCCTACCTGCGCGAGCCGTTCGTGCTCAACCTGTTCGGCATGACGTTCGGCATCGCGCTGCTCGGCACCATGATGGGGCACGCGTTCTACGAGCTGTTGCGGCGGAACTTCGTGCAGCGCCACGAGCTCACCCGCCTCGCCTACGTGGACTCGCTCACCGGGGTCGCGAACCGCGCGCGGTTCCTGGCGCTCGCCGAGCGCGAGGTGGCGCGCGCGCAGCGCTACGGCCGGCCGCTCTCGCTGCTGGTCCTCGACGTCGACCACTTCAAGCGCGTCAACGACGGCTTCGGCCACGTGGCCGGCGACGCCGCGCTGCACGCGCTCGGGCAGGCCCTCGCCGGCTCGGTGCGCGCGAGCGACCTGGTGGGACGGCTGGGCGGCGAGGAGTTCGGCGTGGTGCTCCCCGAGACCGACGCGCGCGCCGCCGGCGAGCTCGCCGAGCGGCTCAGGCTCTCGGTGCACGGCGTGCCGGTGCCGAGCGAGAGCGGACCCGCCGCGATGTCGGTGACGATCGGCGCGAGCCAGCTCAGCTCGTCCGCCGAGGGCCTGAAGGAGCTGCTGATCCGCGCCGATCGCGCGCTCTACCAGGGCAAGCGCGACGGCCGCGACCGCGTCGTGATCGGGTAGCGGCGCTCGCGCGCGCGGCCGCGATCCATCGGCTGCCCGCTAGCGCCGCCGGAGGCGCCGGCGGAGCGCCTCGAGGCGACCGCGCAGCAGCCAGTAGCCGAGACCGAGGCCGAGCGCCGAGAGCGCCACCGCCTCGAACGACACCGGCTGGTCGGCGTGGGTGCGGTGCAGCGAGTGGTAGTAGAGCATCGTGCCGGAGAGCGTCGCGATCACGATCCCCTCGAGCTCGGGCGTCGAGAGCTCGGGCCGCTCGACGAAGAGCCACAGCCCGAGCCCCACCACCGCGAAGCCGAGCCCGACGCCGAACGGGTGCTCGTCCGTCACGATCCGGCGGATCATCACCAGGTAGAGGATCCCGATCGACGCGAACACCAGCGCGGTCGCGACGAGCTGGGTGCGGAACCCTCGCTCGCCGCGCCCGATCCAGATCAGCGCCAGCCCGGCGACCGCCGCCGAGACCACCAGCAACACCTGGCCCCGCTCGATCGCGAAAGGGCTGATCCCCAGCATCGCCGGTCCGCTCACCGTGTAGGCGAGCCCGGCGAGCTGGACCGCCATGCGTCCCCGCCGCGCACCCGCGGGCACCACCTCGCGGCGGGCGAACAGCCTCCGGCTCCACAGCGGAAACGAGCACAGGAAGAGCCCCGCGACGAGGCCGAGCACCGGCGTCAGCCACTGCTCGCCGAAGCTCGCGACCACCGCGTTCGCCGGGTCGGCGGGCGAGTAGTAGAGCCGCACCGTGCGGCCGAGCAGGCGCTCGGGGCTCTGGTCCGCGCCCAGCATCGACGCGTTGCGGTGCGTCGCGCCGGCGGCGTCGCGGAACTCGACGACCGGGCGATAGAGCATGGCGTCGCCGCGCAGCGACGCCGCGGGGTCGTGCTCGCCGCCGACGATCGTCCCCTCGGCGCGTACCCAGTCGCGGGCGATCACGAAGCTGTCACGGGTGACGAAGACGGTCGCGAGCAGGCTCGCGAGGCCCGCGAGCACGAACGCCACCCGCCAGAGCTGCTCCCCGCTGCTGACCCGGCTCGTCACGGCAGCGCGTGAGGCTACTCGCGGCCGCCCGGCCCTGGTAGACCAGCGCCCGCGGCCGTCCCCGCCGACCCCACGATGCGCCTGCACTCCCGACTCTTCGGCTTCGAGCGGCGCTGGGCCGAGGCGCTCTTCGAGGCGATCCTCGGCCTCGACGAGCGCGGTGCCGCGAGCCATGGGCTGACGCCGTTCGGCGCCATCGACCGCGGCGCGTTCTGGCGCGCCCTCGAGACCGCGCCCGCGCCGTCGTTCCGGCTCGGGCTGCGCGGCTTCGTCTACACGCTCACCCTCGCCCCGCTCCTCGATCGCCGCTTCGGCCGCCCGCTCGCGCGCCTCGACGCCGGCGCGCGCGCGCGCGCGATCGAGGCCTTCGACCGCGACCCGCGCTACGGCGTGCGCCAGGCGCTCGCCGCGCTCAAGATGCTCGCGTGCTTCGCGTACTTCGACGCCCCCGCGGTGCGGGCGCGCTT
>CAYMQR010000256.1:0-4541 GCA_964392195.1 uncultured bacterium
CGACCAGCTGCGCCGCGCGCACCGCGACCTGCAGCAGGCGCTCGCCGACCTGCGCCTCGCCTACGACGAGACCCTGCGCGCGATCTCGGCGCTCCTCGAGCTCAAGGACACCGAGACCGAGGGCCACTCGCAGCGCGTCACCGAGTACACGATCGAGATCGGCCGCCGCCTCGGCGTCCCCGAGGAGCAGCTCGTCGACATCTGGCGCGGCGCGCTCCTCCACGACATCGGCAAGGTCGGCATCCCGGACTCGATCCTGCTCAAGCCCGGACCGCTGACACCCGAAGAACGAATGGTGATGGAGACGCACTCCGTCATCGGCTACAAGGCGATCGAGGGGATCTCGTTCCTGCGCGAGGCCTCCGACATCGTGCTCTGCCACCAGGAGAAGTGGGACGGCACGGGCTACCCGCAGGGACTGAAGGGCGAGGAGATCCCGATCGGCGCGCGGCTCTTCGCCGTGGCCGACACCTGCGACGCGATCACGTCGGACCGCCCGTACCGTGCCGGCCGCTCGCTCGAGGTGGCGCGCAGGGAGATCGCGCGGTTCTCGGGCAAGCAGTTCGACCCCCGGGTGGTCGAGGCGTTCCTGACCATCACCGAGGAGGACTTCCTGCGCATGGGGGCGCGGTTCTCGCAGCCTCCGCTGCGGGCGGACCGGACCGAGTGGCACCTGAATCGCAACCGGGGGGCGACCGACGACCGCGACGGGGGTGGCGACCACCCCGAGGCGCGCGCGGCGGCGGGTGGCTGAGATCGATCGCGTGCGCGGGCTAGAGCTCGCCACGCGGGCCGGATGGCGGTGGCGAGCCCGGCGGCACGAGCCGGGGCCGCCACACCGGGCCGATGGCCCGCGTCGCCAGGAAGGGACGTCGGGTCTTCTCATCGACCCCGAAGAACGCTACACCGGGACTCTTAGGACGCGGGGGAAGGAGCAGGCATGGCCGGACAGCTACGTGTGATCCTCTGCGGGGAGAACGACCACTTCCGCGGGCCGGTCGCGGAGCTGGTTCGCGAGTCGGGCTGGGAGCCCGTGCTCGTGTCGAAGAAAGTCGAGGCGCTCGGCGCGCTTCGCGGCGCCCGCGCCGACAACACGGTGCTCGTGATCGACCCCCACCTGAGCGAGGTGGACGCGCTCGGGCTGCTCAAGACCCTGCCGCCCAAGGGCGCGCCGACGCGGCCCCACGTGATCGCGTTCCGCAACGCCCAGGAGGACGCCGCGTACATCGCGAACCTGAGGCGCCACGGCGTCGAATGGTTCTTCGAGCCGCGCACCTCCAAGACCGAGGTGCACTTCGCCCTCAACGGGTTCTTCCACCCCCAGCAGGTCACCGCCAACCGCCGCCAGCATCCCCGCGCCCCCGCCGAGATCACCGTCGAGTTCTGGGCCGGCAACGACAAGCCCCGCGACGCGATGCTCAAGGACATCAGCGAGGGCGGCGCCTTCATCGTCACCGAGGCGAACTACATGCTCGGCACTCCGGTGCAGGTGAAGGTGAAGCTGCCCGACATCTCCGAGGTCATCGAGTGCCTCGGCGAGGTCGTCTACAAGGCGCCACGCATGGACCGCAAGTCCGCGATGCTGCCCGGGCTCGGCCTCAAGTTCCGCGAGCTCCAGCCGGAGATGCACGAGCGCATCAAGGCGTACGTGGAGCGGGTGCTGAAGCGCATGCCCGACGTCTACGGCAAGACCCTGATCGGCATGGACGAGAACCCGAACTGACGCGTTTTTTTGCGGTTGCATCCAGGAGACCCGAGGTCGCGCCATGAGTGTGAAGAAGCCGAGCCACGAGGAAGAGGAGTTCTTCGCGCAGGTCGAGGAAGAGAAGATCAAGGAGCAGGCGGACCACACCGCGCTCAAGCAGGCCGCGCAGCAGGCCGAGCAGCTCAGGCTCGCGCACTGGATGCACTGCCCGAAGTGCGGCAACGAGCTGACCGAGACCCGCTTTCGCGGCATGCGCATCGATCAGTGCGGCTGGTGCGGCGGCGTGTACCTCGACCGCGCCGAGTTCACCAAGCTCGCGGGACACGGGGAGGGCGTGCTGAGCGCCGTGCTCGCCGAGCTCCTCACTCCCAAGGGCTGAACGATCGGATCGCCGCGCCGCCCGCCTTCCCGCCACGCGCCGCGGCGCGTGGCCCCCGGGTGAGCGTGCCCGGGGCGGCGCGCGCGAGCGCTTCTCCCGAGCGCGCCGCTCTCCGGGGTCGCGCGACGTAATCCGCCTGAGCCCCACCCGAGCCGGCGCGCGGCGTCCGCCGCGGCCCGTTCCCAGGATCGAGCCACCCGCATGAAGTCGAAATGGATCGTGCTGATCGCGGTCTCGGCGCTCACGGCGGCGCTCGACCAGTGGACCAAGCTGCTGGTCGACGCGCGCATCGCGCTCGCGCACCACGTGCCGGTGATCCAGGGGTTCTTCGACCTGGTGCACGTGCGCAACCGGGGCGGCGCGTTCGGCCTGTTCGCGAGCATGAGCCCGACGGTCCGCGGGCCGGTGTTCCTGGTGCTGTCGATCGCCGCGATCGCGCTGGTGGTGGGCATGATCCGCAAGGCGCCCGACGACCGCTGGGGGCTGGTGACCGCGCTCAGCCTGGTGCTCGGTGGGGCGATCGGGAACCTGATCGATCGCATCCGCCTCGGCGAGGTGATCGACTTCCTGGACTTCTATCGCGGCCGCTACCACTGGCCAGCGTTCAACGTCGCCGACATCGCGATCGTGGTCGGCGTGGGTATGCTCATGATCGACCTGTTCCGGCACCCCGACGTGGATCCCCGCGACGCCGCGGCGGCGCCGCCGAGCGAGCCCTCCGGGCCCGCCTGAGCCGGGCCACCCGCGCCCTCCCCTCCTCGCCCCGCCTCGCGCCGTGCGACCGATCCTGATCCGATTCGGCGACGGCTTCTTCCTCCACAGCTACGGCGTCTTCCTCGCGATCGGCTTCGTCGTCGGCATCTACCTCGCGGCGCGCGAGGCGGAGCGCCTCGGCGAGGACGTCGACGCGATCCTCGACCTGTGCACGTGGATCCTGGTGGCCTCGATCGTGGGGTCGCGGGTGTTCCACGTGGTCGTGTTCCACGAGCAGTTCACCGCCGGCCCTCACCCGCTGCTGCGCGTGTGGGACGGCCGCGGCGTGTTCGTGGCGACCACGGCGGCCGTGACGGCGCTGCTCGCGCTCCTCGCCAGGCGCGCCCGCCGCGAGCCGGGGCAGCCGCTCGAGCCGCACTGGCCGCTCACCGCGCTCGCGGTGTGGGGCGTCGCGCTGGTTCAGCTCGCGGCGCGCACCGCCGCGACGCCCTCCACGGCCGTCGAGCTCGCGGCGCTGGGCGTGGCGGTGGCCGCCACCTCCGCGCTGGTCGGGTTCGCGCGCTGGTCGGGGACCCGGCTCCCGGGCGCGCCCCACACCGCGTGGGACCACCTCGACGTGTGGGCGGCGGCGATCGCGATCGCGGCGCTGTCCGCGACCTGGCACCGCTTCGGCGGCGGCGAGTCGGGCGGCGCGCTGCTCGAGGTGTTCGGCTACACGGCGGCGATGGCGGTCGTGCTGGTCCCGGTCGTGGCGCGCCGCTATCACCGGCCGGCGCGCCGGCCGGCGGTGCGCGCCGCGCTGGCGGTGGCGCTCGCCGCCACCCTCGGGTGGGTGAACCACGTCGCGTTCCACTACCCGGGCTACCGCAAGGACAACCTGGTCGAGATGTTCCGCATCTGGAACGGCGGGCTCACCTATTACGGCGGCTTCCTCGGCGCCGTGCTGTTCAGCATCGCTTTCTGCTGGGCGCGCGGCCTGAGCTTCCTGCGCGTCGCGGACATCACGAGCCCGTCGATCATGCTCGGCATCGCCTTCGGACGGCTCGGCTGCGCGGCCGCCGGCTGCTGCCACGGCAAGGTCGCGCCGGAGTTCCCGCTCTCGGTCGTCATCACCGCCAAGGACAGCCTGTCGCCGCGGTTCGTGCCGCTCTACCCGACCCAGGTGATGTCGTCGGTGGGCGACGTGGCGATCTTCCTGCTGCTCACCTGGCTCAAGCCGAGGCTCGGCCGCCGGGGGCAGCTCTTTTACGTCATGCTGGTGGTGTATGGGCTGTTCCGCTTCGCGATCGAGTTCCTGCGCAACGACCCCCGCGGCTTCGTGCGCCTCGGACCGCTGCCGCTCGCGGAGTCGCAGGTGGTGAGCATCCCGCTGGTGGTGCTGGGGCTCACCGCGCTGGCGTGGAGCCTGCGCAAGACGGCAGCGGGCGCGCCGCGCGCGGAGGCCGCGTGAGCCGCGCTCCCGCCATGGCGCTGGTCCGGCTCGCCGGGCTCGGGCTGGCGGCGAGCCTGCTCGGCTGCCCGGCCGCCGCGACGCCTCCCGGTCCGTCCACGAGCCCGTCGCCACCGCCCGCCGTGGCGGTGCCCGCGCCACCGCCGCCGCCGGCCGGCGACTGCCGCCGGGCCCACGCGCTGGCGACCCGCGCCGAGCGCCTGTCCGACGCCAGCGAGCGCGTGCACGTGCTGCAACAGGCGGTGCAGCTCTGCGAGGCCGAGGGCCCGCTGTGGCGCGACCTCGGCCTCGCC
>CAYMQR010000256.1:4641-7433 GCA_964392195.1 uncultured bacterium
CCGCCCGACGTGCGCGAGGAGGATCGCCGCGTGGTGCGCCTCACCCGCTACCTCGACCTCGCGCTGGCGATGATCCGGCGCGGCCAGCTCTCGCTGCAGGACGCCTCGGCGCTGGTGCTGCAGGCGCGCCAGGTCACCGAGGGATTCTTCCCCGGCTCGGGCTCGACCTTCGACCTCCTCCACGCGCCGCGCTTCCGGCGCGCGATCGCCGAGGTCTACACCGCGGTCAACTAGCCCGCGGGAGGCGGTCCCTCCGAACGACGGATCACCCCAGCAGCGGCGGCGGCTCGGTGGTCGGCCCCGCGGCGGCGACGCCGACGTCGAACCGCACCCGGGTGCCGTCGGCCGCGACCACGCCGGGCACCGGCAGCGCGAGCCAGCCGTCCTGCAGCACCTTGTGGCTCGCCGCCTCGTCGCCCTCGTAGCCGAGCATCAGCCCCGCGCTCCTGACCTCGATCAGCCCGCTGCCGTCGCTCGAGGGCAGCGGCACGCGCGCCTCGAAGCCCTCGATCATGCCGCTGCGCTCGGGCGGCCACGCGGTGGCGATCGGGCCGGCGGCCTCGCTGCAGCACACCAGCTCGGTAAGCGGAGTGGCCTGGTCGACGCGGAGCTGTGCGCCCACCGGGTCGATCGGCAGGTGGGCCGGATGGATCACCGTGAGCGCCAGCCGCTCGATCCCCCACCGCGGGCGGTCGGGGTGGCGCAGCAGCACGTGCGCCACGTACGGCGAGGCCACCACCTCGGTGGCCGGGAGCCGCGGGATCCAGCTCAGCATCTCGCCGACGTCGGTGGCGTCCACCAGCGCCTGGGGCGCGCCGCGCCACAGCGACGCGAGCGAACCGACCAGCGCGGTGCTGACGTCCGAGAGCGAGCCCGCGATCAGCACCGGCCCGGTCGCCGGCCCGAGCAGCCGTGCCAGCGTGCCCACCCGGGAGCCGAGCCCGCGGTGCGAGAGCACGATCCCGCGGTGACGGCCGTCGAGCGCCGAGCCGAACGCGATCCAAGCCGGAGACGCCGGATCCGTCTTGACGATCCGCGACACCAGCCGGTCGCGCGAGATGGGACGCCCGAGCCCGACCGCGGCGGTGGTCGCGAAGCAGCCGTCCGGAATCTCGCTGCCGCTCACCACCACGTTGCGCAGCTCGGGCAGCTCGGCGCAGTGGGTGGCGCCGGGCTCGCCGCGGAAGCACTGCGGCACCACTTCCTTGAGCACGGGAAGCCGTTCGCCGTGGATCGGCCGGCCCGACACGATCGCCACGCGCGCGTGGCTCTGGCCGAGCGCGCGCGTCAGCTCGCCCGGCCCCGCCGCCGGGTCGAGGGTCACCAGCGTGCAGCCCGCGCGCGCGATCCCCAGCGCCGCCGCGAGCCACTCGGCGCACGACTCCATCCACAGCAGCACCCTGTCGCCGTCGCGCAAGCCGAGCGCGAGCAGCGCCGCGCCCATGCGGTCGGCCTCGTGGTCGAGGGCCGCGAACGTGACCGGGCGGGAGGGCTCGATGACCGCGACCCGGGAGTCGTCGGCCACCAGCTCCGGCGCGATCAACCCTGCGAGAGTGGCGGGACCTTCGGCGCTCAACACGTTGGCTCGCTCTCGCGCCTCAACCCTTGGCCGCTTCCTGGATCTCGACCTTCTTGATCTTGTCGCCCGGCGTGGTGGCCTTCATCGGGTCGCGGGGCGTGATCTTGTCGACCACGTCCATGCCCTGCACCACCTTGCCGAACACCGTGTACTGGCTGTCGAGGCTCGGCGTGTCGCCGAAGCAGACGAAGAACTGGCTGCCGGCCGAGTCGGGATCGGGCTTGCGCGCCATCGACACCGTGCCGCGCACGTGCTTGGTGGCGTTGAACTCGGCCTTGATCGTGTAGCCGGGGCCGCCGGTGCCGGAGCCGGTCGGATCGCCGCCCTGCGCCATGAAGCCCGGGATCACGCGGTGGAAGGTGGTCCCATCGTAGAAGCCCTTGCGCGCCAGCGCCACGAAGTTCGCGACGTGGTTCGGCGCCACCGACGGGTCGAAGAGGATCGTGAACGAGCCGCCCTTCTCCATCGTCACGACCGCCTTGTATTCGGTCTTGGGCTTGAGCACTCCCTTGAAGCGCTCCTCGAACTTGGCGTTCCACGCGGCGTCGTCCTGGGCCGACGCGGCGGCCGCGGTGAGGAGCACGGCGCAGGCGGTGAAGGCGAAGCGGACGGCGGAGCGGGCTCTGGACGCGCTGTTCAAGGTGCTCTCCTCCCCTCGGTGCCGCCGAGGTGCCGGTGGTGGGCCGCGCGCGACATGCGCAGCGGCACACGAGCTACCAGCCTAGTGTGGCTCCCATTCGACCACCTTGGCTCGGCTCGTCGCGCCCTGGATAAGCCGAGCGCGGTCGCGGCGCAAGGTCCGCGGCGTCCCGTGCTGGAATCGCCGCCGGCGGCGTGGTATCCGAGAAGGCGCCGGGCGCCCATCGGGCTCGAGCTGCGCGCGGACCCGCTCCGGCACCCATCGTCATGACCACCGATCGCCTCGTCTCCTCGCTCGCCGAGCTCGGCGCGCGGCTGTGGCGCGAGGACGACGCGCAGACCTCGATCGAATACGCGCTCGTCTGCGGGATCGTCGCGATCGCCGGGGTCAGCGCGCTGACCCGCATCCGGCTGCAGATCGTCGACATCTTCTCGGCGATCCAGGACGCGATCGCGAGCGCGCCGATCGGCGACGCCGGCTGAGCGCACGCGACGGGCGCGCGAGCCAACCGCCATGAACCGGCTCGGCTGGGTGGTGCTGCTGCTCCTCGGCGCGCTCGCGCTCGCCGCCTAC
>CAYMQR010000257.1:0-7425 GCA_964392195.1 uncultured bacterium
CGTATTCGTACATGAAGGTGACCGCCCTCGGTCCCGCGCCGAGCGGCGCCGACGGACGCGACGGCATCGAGCGCTGCCTGGCGCTCGGCTACTGCCCGAACGACGAGATGGACGAGTCGGTGAGCCGGACCCTGGAGTACGCCTGGGCGGACGCCGCGATCGCGGGGCTGGCGGCGGGGCTCGGCCACGACGACGAGGCGGCGCTCTTCGCCGAGCACGCGCAGTGGTACCGCAACATCTGGAACCCGGCCACCAGGTACTTCGACCAGAAGAACGCCGACGGCACGTTCTTCGAGCCGCTCTTGCCGGAGATGTCGAGCTACGTGGACGCGCTGTTCGGCAACTACTACGTGCGCGGCTACGTCGAGGGGAGCCCCAAGCAGTGGCGCTGGTCGGTGCCCCACGATCCGCAGGGGATGATCTCGCTCTTCGGTGGCAACGACTACTTCGTCAGCGAGCTCGAGTCCTTCATGTCCCGCGCCACGCCCACCCGCGCCGCGATCTATCCGGGCGCCGATTACTGGCACGGCAACCAGCACGACATCCACGCCATCTACCTCTTCGACGAGGCCGGGCGGCCGGACCTCACGCAGAAGTGGGTGCGCTGGGCCCTCGACACCCGCTATGCGAACGCCGTGGACGGGCTCGACGGCAACGACGACGGCGGCACGCTGTCGGCGTGGTACGTGCTCTCGGCGCTCGGCTTCTACCCGGTGAGCGGCACCGACAAGTACTGGGTGGGCGCGCCCAACCTGGATCGAGCGGAGCTCGTGCTGCCCGGCGGCGAGAAGCTGATCGTGATCGCCGACGATCAGTCGGCCGAGAACGTGTACGTGCAGAGCGTGACGCTGGACGGCCAGCCGATGTGCGACCCCACGTTCCGCCACGCCGACATCGCCGACGGCGCCACGTTCCGCTTCCAGATGGGGCCGGTGCCCGCGCCGGGCGGCGGCTTCGGCTGCGGTGCGTAGGAGCGCGGCCCACCGATCGCGGTCGACCCGCTGGAGGGCGCCGCTCCGTCGGCGCCGCGCCCTTCACGGAAGCAAGGCGCCGCCGAACGCGACACGTCCGCGTCCGGCGGGCGCATATTCGACGTGCACCCAGCCGACCGCGCGGCCCACGCACGCCGCGATCGCGCTCGAGATTGCTCTCGCTTCGGCGGCGCGCGCCTCGCCCTCCGGCGGATCGGCGTGGAGCACGGTGACGAACACGGGTGCCTCGCCCTCGCCGGGCTCGCAGCCGTTCTCGGCGTAGTCGCTCGCGGGGAGCCACGCGAGCCGCAACCACACGCGTCCCGCGGGCGCCGCGAGCACGGCGCCGATGGCGTCGGCCAGCTCGCGCGCCAGCGACGTCCGGGCGGCCTCGCCGGCACCCGCGACCACCTGCACGTCGACGATCGGCATCAGCGGGTCTCCCGGCTCAGCATCGCAATCACGGCGACAGGATCCCCGCGTTGACCGACACGGTCGCGGCGATGAAGACGGCGGCGGCGAAGGTCGCGAGCCCGAGCGGAAGCGCGACGAGGGCGGCCGTCGCATCCCGCCGCCCTCGAAGGGCCGCGCGCTCGACGAGGAAGGTGAGCATCGTCGGGAACGAAACGAAGGCGACCGCGAGTGCGATGGGGGAGTTGCCTGGCGGGCCAGGATCTCGAACCGCGACCCCGAATGCCACGCTGCACACCAGCGCCGATCCGAGCGAGGCGAGCCAGTAGTTCCAGCGTGGGCGGTCGCGCAGGGCGGCCGCGAGGACCGATGCGAGCACGGCGATCGCAGGAAGCCAGGGCGCGCTCACGAAGCTACCCCCATCTCACCGTCGATGGCTCGTGCGCCGTCACCGTACCAGAAGCGCTTCTTTGGCCGCGAAGTAGGCGGGCTTGGGCTCGAGCGCGTCGTCGAAGAGCAGCGGCGCGAGCCCCGGCGCGAGGAACCAGTTCAGCCACGACGCGCCGTCGTTCACCCCCCACCACGTGATCGAGCCGCAGCGTGGCGCCGCGAGGCACGCCTCGATCAGCTTCACGGTGCGATCCGCCTGGATCTCGAGGCGGTCGGCCGCGAACGGCAGCACCGGAACGTCGACCTCCGAGAACCCGGTCGCGAGCCCCAGGTCCGAGAGCCGGCGCAGCGTGTCGGCGACCACATTCCACTCGGCGTCGCCGACGAAGAGGTGCCCCTGGAGGCTCACGCCGTCGATCGGCACGCCGCGGCGCACCAGGTCCTCAGCGAGCTTCACCAGCGCGTCGGCCTTGCGCGGCTCGTACTCGGTGAGGATCTCGTTGAGCCAGCGCTGCGAGCGCGGCGCCTCCTCGGCGGCGATTCCGAACGCCTCGGCGATGTAACCGGGGCCGAGCACCCGGTAGAAGTGGTTCGGATAGAGGGTGTCGTCGAAGTAGCGGTGCGGCTCGTTGACGACGTTCCAATGCGTGATGAGGGCGCCGTAACGCTCCGAGAGCGTGCGGAGATGCTCGCGCATGACCTGGCGCAGCTCGTCGGGGTCGGTGATCGCCTTCACCCACTCGGGAGTCGAGCTGATCGGCACCGCCTGGTCCCACACGAAGTGGGTGGCGGTGGTGGAGAGGTGATGCTCCGCCGCCCACGCGAGGGTGCGGTCGGCACCCTCGAAGTCCCAGCGATCGCGCTCCGGGTGGACGATCTCCCAGAGCAGCTCGCCCTCCAGGCTCAGCGCGCCGAACTCGCGCGTAACGAGCGCCTCGATCGCGGGATCGCCCGGCGCCGCCGCCACGCCGACCGTGAGACCCGCCGTGCGCCCCGCCTCGGCCAGGGTGCACGCCGCCGCGACGGTGCAACGGGGTGCACCGCCGTCGGCGCCACCACACGCGGCGGCGCAGGCGGCGGCGAGGGCGATCGCGGCTGGTCGCGCTGCCCGCCGCCGAGAGCTCCGCGCTGTCACGTCGCCCCTCTCGACCCCGGGCTCAGTCCGCCGAGTCGACCAGCACCTCTTCGCCGAAGGCGCCGTCGTGGGTCGGGTCCTCGTTGACCGAGTTGCGCGCGCGCATGACCCGCACCGGCCGCGCGCCCGCGGCGATCGAGTCGCGGATGTCGCCGTCCGAGTCGCCGTAGCTGACCTGGGCGTGGACCTGGCGGAAGAACGGCGTCTTGGCGGTGCGATCGGTGAAGATCACCGGTTCCATCCCCTTCAGGTCGAAGGTCCTCGCGATCAGCTCGGTGAGCTTCTCGGTGCCGGTCTTCACGCGCTTGGTCACGAAGTGGATGCGGTCGCCGCGCGCCTTGTGGAGCTTGACGAGCTCTGCGCCGCTCCACTTCTTCACGCTCCACTGGTCGAGCTCGTTGTTCATCTTGGTCCAGAACTCGCGGAAGTTGCGGCGATCCTCGTCGCTCGCCATGTCCTCCTCGCGGATCGGCGTGCCCGCCTTGGCGATGCGCTCGCCGTAGGTGCGCACGCCCCACTGGAAGCCGGGGCTGGTGAAGAGGATCGTGTCGTCGACGTCGAACACCACGTCGATCGGCGCCGGCGGCAGGCTCGCGGCGAGCGCCGTGAGGTCGATCCAGCGCACCGCGCCCCCGCCCTTCGGGCAACCGCCGCCGCCCTTCGCGCAGTGGCCCGGCGCGCCGTGCTCGCACGGCTCGGCCTCGCCGCCAGGACCGCCCGCGCCGCACGGACGCCCCACCATCGCGGCGTGATGCGGACAGGGCGCGTCCGCGTCGCCCGGCGGCCCGCCGTGCAAACACGGCATCGCGCCCTCGGGCCCCGGCGCGGGCTTCTCCAGCGCGCCGTTCTGCACCACGCTCGGCGAGTGGTGAGCGCAGCCGCCGCCGGCGGCGATCAGCAAGACGCCCACGGCGGTGATCCACGAGACGGTGTGGCGGGCTCGGACGATGATCCTCATGGTTCTCCTCGCGGTGCTGCTGAGCGGCTGCACGGCCCCGGCGCAGATTGCCTCCGCGCCGTGCGCGCGATCAATCACGACGTGACCCAACATCCCGCACGATGACCTCGAGCCCGAGCCTCGTCCGCTCCCGACGCACGCCCGCGCGCAGCCGCGCGCTCGCGGCGCTCGTGATCGGCGCCTGCTCGGCGGCGGCGGTGTGGGGATTCGTCGCGTGGGCCGTGCCGCCGCGGATCGTGCCGGCGCCGCCCGGGACCAGCTTCGATCGCCACGACAACGCGATCTGGCTCGGCCGTCACTGGATCCACGACGACCCGAGCGACGCCGAGCTCGACGCGCTCGCCGAGCGCCTCGCCGCTCACGGGCTCGGCACCGTCTACCCGTTCCTGGGGCCGATGAACGAGCGCGGCTGGCCCGGCTGGCGGGATCGCGGCGTCATCCGCACCTTCACCCACGAGCGCGCCCGGTCGTTTCGCGACCGGCTGCGCTCGCGCGGCGCGCAGGTCCGGGTCATCCCGTGGACCGGCGGAGTGCTCGACGCGGACGTCGTGTTCACCGACCGGGCGCGGATCGAGGGCTTCCTGGAGCAGGTGCGCTGGCTCGCGGGCGAGGGCGGCTACGACGGTGTCCACCTCAACGTCGAGCCGCTCGCCGACGACGACCCGGCGTTCCTGCGCTTCCTCGGCGAGGTGAAGAGCGCGCTGCCCGCCGGCAAGGTGCTGTCGGTCGCGGCCTATCCGCCAACCACGCCGCTCCACCCCTACAAGCGGGTCCACTGGAGCGTCGAGTACATCCGCCGGGTGTGCGACGTGGCCGACGACCTCGCGGTGATGAGCTACGACACCGCGCTGCGCTGGCCGCGGATCTACGAGCGCCTCATGGCGCGCTGGACGCGCCAGCTCGCCGCGCTGCCCGGCACGGCGCCGCTCGGCTGCGAGGTGCGCATGGGAGTGCCGACCTACGAGGACGTCGCCGGCTGGCACGACCCCGCCACCGAGCGCGTCACCACGGCGCTCACCGGGATCCGCGCCGCGCTCGCGTCGCTGCGATCCGCGCCGGAACCCGAGGCGCCGTCGATCCGCGGCATCGCGATCTACGCCGACTGGACGACCGACGAGCGCGAGTGGAGCGAGATCGACCGCCTGTGGATCGCCGGCGCGCCGGCGCGCTGACGAGCGACGGATCGGTTCACTCGTCCTACCGGCGCGTGATCCGAACCCAGGCACCAGACCACGCTCCGTAGCGCGGGGGCTCGTCCCCCGCCGGGGCGCACTGGTCACCGCAGCAAGTCGGCGATCGCGATCCGCGTGCCGGTGGCGCCGCCGGTCTCGGCGGCGTGCGCGGAGTCGATGGCGAGCAGGATCGTCGAGAGCGTGGCCTGATCGAGCACGCAGTCGGGGTCGGCGGCGCTCGCGCCGTGCTCGGCGAAGTTGCGGAAGCAGGTGTCGACGGTCCCCTCGCCGCGGGCGCCGCGTTGCCGGATCGGCACGCCGTGCGAGCGGCACACCAGCGGGCGCCCGGCGTAGATCGCGCAGCGCCCGTCGTCGTCGAGGGCCGCGCAGCGGTTCCGCTCGTGGCGCGCGGCCCGCTCCGCGAGACGCGCGCGGGTCGGGTCGGGCAGCGTCGCGAGGGTCTCGCCGATCACCGCCGCCTCCACCGACGTCACGCTCAGCTCGACGAGGCAGCAGTCGAAGCACCCGGACCGGCACAGCATCTGGTCGCCGTGGCGCTGCTCCACGCGGGTGAAGAACGCCTCGGCCTTGGCGGCGAGCTCGCGATAGCGGTCGAGCGCGCTCATCGGGCCGGTCCCGGATTTCCCTCGCTCAGCCGATCAGCCGCGCGATCGTGAACGCCGCGGTGGCGGCGAGCCCGCCCACGAGTAGCGTCTGGAGCGCGCCGCGCCCCCGGTTCGTTCCTGCGAAGTGCGCCTTGACGAAGCCGAACACGAGCAGCGCGAGCCCCGTGAGCGCCCCCGACGGCGCCAGCGCCGCGTGCGCCTCGTCGAGGAAGAAATAAGGTGCGAGCGGCACCAGGCCGCCGGCGATGTAGGCCGAGCCGATGGTGAGCCCGCTGCGCAGCGCGCGCCGCGGATCGGGCTTCTCCAGGCCGAGCTCGAAGCGCATCATGAACTCGACCAGCGCGTCGGGCCGCTTCATCAGCGACTTCACGACGGTCCGGCTCTCCTCCGGGTCGAGCCCGTAGGCCTCGAGCACCTCCACGACTTCCTTCGCCTCCTGGCCGGGCTTCTCCTCGACCTCCCACACCTCGCGGGCGCGCTCGCTCGCGTCGAGCTCGGCGTCGCCGCGCGCGGCGAGGTAGCCACCGAGCCCCATCGCGATGGCGCCCGCCGCGACCTCGGCGAGCCCGGCGGTGACCACGATCTTGCTCGCCGCGACGGCGCCGGTGAGCCCCGCGGCGAGCGCGAACGGCACCGTGAGGCCGTCGGCCATCCCGATCACCACGTCGCGGAGCGCCTGGCCACCCTTGAAGTGGCGCTCGACGTGGGGGGCGGGCGGCATGACGTGACCTGGATCGACGACCGGACGAGGGTTTACCACACGGCGCCGCACCGCCGCCGCAGCCTCCGAGCGGCGCCCGACGAGCCAACCAACGGCCGAGCGCGCTAGATCGGACCCCGCGGTTCACGTGCGCAGACGTGTCAGGGGGTGGGTGTGTCGGATCAGCCGGTCGCGATCGAGCTCATCGACGTCACCAAGAGCTACGCCAGCGCCATCGAGGACGAAGCGGGCGGCGCCTCCTCCGACGAGGCCGTCGTGCACGCGTTGCGCGGCGTCACGCTGTCGATCCTGCCCGGCGAGCTGGTGGCGATCATCGGCCCGTCCGGATCCGGGAAGAGCACCATGCTCAACCTGATCGGCGCGCTCGACCGCGCGACCACCGGCACGGTGCGGATCGCGGGCCAGGACCTCGGCCGCCTCGACGACGGCGCGCTCACCGCGCTGCGCCGCGACCGCATCGGCTTCGTGTTCCAGTTCTTCAACCTGCTGCCGACGCTGAGCGCGCTCGAGAACGTGATGCTGCCGTCGTTGCTCGCCGGCGAGAAGCTCGCGGCGGTGCGGCCGCGCGGCGAGGAGCGCCTGCGCCAGGTCGGCCTCGGCCAGCGTCTCGGCCACCGGCCGCACCAGCTCTCGGGCGGCGAGATGCAGCGCGTGGCCATCGCCCGCGCGCTGGTCAACGATCCGCCGCTCATCCTCGCCGACGAGCCTACCGGCAACCTCGACACGCGCACCGGCGAGGAGGTGCTCGAGCTGCTCTTCGGCACCGCGGGCGCGCGCCGCACCGTGGTGCTGATCACCCACGATCCGCGCATCGCGGCGCGGGCGAGCCGGGTCATCACGCTGCGCGACGGGCAGGTCGTCTCCGACGAGCGGCCGCGTCCGGCCGCCGCGGCCGCGTCATGAGCGGCTTCGGCGCGCTGGTCCGCTTCGTCTCGCTCCGCCACCTGTTCACGCGGCCGGTGCGTTCGGCGCTCACGCTGCTGGGCGTGGCGTTCGGCGTGGCGCTGGTGATCGGCATGCGCGCGACCAACGAGTCGGTGC
>CAYMQR010000258.1:0-7343 GCA_964392195.1 uncultured bacterium
CCCCTCGATCGCCGCGGTATCGCGCATGGCGATCGTGAGCCGGCCGCGCGATCGAGAGGTGGGGTTCCGCGTCGACGTGGAGGGCGGGCGGGTGGTGGCCCGCGCCGAGGCCGGCGCCCCGACCGGCACGCGCGTCGAGGTCTCGGACCTGTTCTTCAACACGCCGGCGCGGCGCGCGTTCCTCAAGGCGGACGGCACCGAGCTCCGCCACGTCGCCGACTGGATGCAGCGGCTCGCGCTCGCGCGTCCGAGCGTCGGATTCAGCCTCAACCACGATGGCCGGGTGCTCCTCGAGGCGCCACCCGCGGCCACGCTCACCGAGCGCGCGCTCGCGGTGCTCGGGCGGGACGTGGCGCGCTCGATGTTCCAGGTGGACGGCATGGAGGGCGAGGCGGCGCTCCACGGGCTGGTCGCGAAGCCGGGCGTGACCCGGCCCAGCGCCGGCGCTCTCTACGTCGATCTCAATGGCCGGGTCATCCGGGACCGGGGGGTCATCCACGCGGTCGTCAGCGGCTATGGCTCGCTCAACCCGTCCGGCAAGTACCCGATCGTCGTGCTCCATCTGGAGGTGCCGCTCGACGCCGTGGACGTGAACGTCCACCCGGCGAAGACCGAGGTGCGCTTCCGCGACTCGTCGGGAGTCCACCGGCTGGTGCATCACGCGATCCGCGACGCGCTCAAGGTCGCGCCGTGGGCGGGGCGGGGCGTCGCCGAGGCAGCCGCGCCGCTCGCAGCGGAGCGGCGTCACGACGCCCTCGCGCCCGCTGGCGCGCTTCCGACGGACGCGCCGGCAACGGTGGCTGCGGGCACGCAGCCGTGGGGCGCGGTCGAGCCGTCCTTCGGCCGTTTCGTCGGCCACGCGCTTCCCGGCTGGACGCTTCGCGAGGCGGCCGGGCACGGGGCGGCCGAACGCGACGTCGCCGACCGAGCCGATGCACCGACGGCCGAGCCGTGGCCCGCGCCGCCGGCCGGCTCCGCGGCCGGATTCTTCGGAGCGCTCCGCCCGGTCGCCCAGCTCCACCGCACCTACCTGGTCTGCGAGTCCGCTGACGGCCTGGTGTTGATCGACCAGCACGCCGCGCACGAGCGGGTGACCTTCGAGCGGCTGCGCACGCAGTATCTCGGCGGTGGGGTGGCGGCGCAGGACCTGCTGTTGCCCGAGCCGGTCGAGGTCGGGCCCATCCGCGCCAGGATCGCCGAGGAGCGCGCCGAGGCGCTGGGCCGTCTCGGGTATGGGCTGGAGCCCTTCGGTGTAGGGACCGTGCTGGTCAAGCGGCTTCCCGCGCTGCTGGTCCGTCACGGCGACGTGTCCGGACTGCTCGACGACCTGCTCGAGCCCGATGGCCCGCTCATGGGCGAGGGCGGCGCCGGGGGCGCGGACGCCGCGCTCGAGGACGTGCTCGGGCGCATGGCGTGCCACGGTTCGGTGCGCGCCGGGCGTGCGCTCTCGATCGACGAGATGCGCGAGCTCCTGCGAGCCCTCGACTCCACCGATTTCCGCGGCAACTGTCCCCATGGCCGGCACGTGCTGCTCGAGCTCTCGCTCGCCGAGATCGAGCGCAGGGTCGGACGGCGGTGAGCGCCACGGCGGCGCCGCTCGTCGTGCTGTGCGGGCCCCCCGCGGTGGGCAAGACGGCGCTCGCGGTCGCGATCGCGCGCGAGCTCGGAGGCGAGATCGTCGGCGCCGACTCGCGCCAGATCTACCGGGGCATGGACGTCGGCACGGCGAAACCGACCGCCGCCGAGCGCGCCGCGGTGCCGCACCACCTGATCGACGTGGTGGACCCGTCGGAGGACTTCGACGTTGGCCGCTTCCGCGCGCTCGCGCTCGGCGCGATCGACGACGTCCGCGCACGCGGCAAGGTGCCGATGGTGGTGGGTGGAAGCGGCTTCTATCTGCGCGCTCTCGTGGCCGGCCTACCGGACATGCCGGAGCCGAACCCGGCGGTCCGCGCCGCGCTCCGAGTCGAGCTCGCGGAGCGGGGCGCGGCGGCGCTGCACGAGGAGCTGCGTGACGTGGACCCCGACTCGGCCCGGCGCCTCCACCCGAACGACGCTGTCCGGGTGACGCGCGCCCTCGAGGTCTGGCGTCAGTCCGGACGCCCGCTCGGCACGTTCTCGCGCTGCGAGCCGTACCCCGGCCGGATCGTCCGCGTGCTGCTGGACCGGCCGCGCGCCGAGCTCGACCGCCGCATCGAGGAGCGGACCCGCGGGATGTGGACGGGTGGGTTCGTCGACGAGGTGCGGGCGATGCGCGCGCGGCCGCGTCCCGCCGCCGCCCAGGCGCTCAACGCGCTCGGCTACCGGGAGATCCTCGACCACCTCGACCGCGGCGCGCCGCTCGCCGGTCCCGAGGCGGACGCCACGATCGCCTCGATCGCGCTCGCGACCCGCCAGTTCGTGCGCCGCCAGCGCGCCTGGTTCCGGCCCGATCCGGGGCTCCCAGCGGCGCATCCCGAGCACGACCTGGATGCTATCCGGCGCCGCATCGCCGAGGCTCTCGATGTGGCCTTTCGCGAGCAGCCACCCCGCTCCGGTGCCGGGTAGGGTCCCCGGTCGTCGCCACCCCGGCGGGAGTGGTAAGGGACCGGCCCGTTCGGTATCATCTCGCCCGCTCTCGAGCTCGCCAGGGGGCTGCGGGTCGCCCGCGGCGGGACGGGCGGCGTGCCGAGGCCAAACCAGGGGGGAATGGATGAAGCGGAGCAACGAGCGAGGTTTCACGCTGGTCGAGCTGCTGGTGGTGATCGCGATCATCGGGATCCTCGCTGCGATTGCGATCCCGCAGCTCCTCGGGGCGCGCGACAAGGCCCGGACCGCGACCTGCGACGATACGTTCAAGGCGCTGTCCGGCGAAGTGGCGAACGAGCTCGACGGCGCGCTGAACGGTGGCACGGGCCACTGCGCGACCACCCAGAACTCGGGCGTCATCGCGTGCGTGATCTTCCAGCACAGCGCCGAGGACAACCCCCGCAACCGCAATCAGCAGGCCTTCACCGTCGCCAGCCCGACGTCGTGCCAGGTCCAGCTCTCGGCCCTGAGCACCAACGGGGTGACGTTCACGCAGCAGCCGGAGAAGAACGGCGCGACGCGAACCTTCTCGATCGCGATCAACTGAGCCGCCGCTCCGCCGGCGGACCAGCGGTGACGGCCACGAGCCGCATGGCGGGCCGCACGCCCGATTCGCGCTCGCGAACGACCCGGCTGGCGAGTTCCAGCCGGGTCGTCGCGCTCCTGCTCGCCGCGCTCGCGGTGCGGTGCTTGTCGGGGTCGTCGCTCGCGATCGCGGGCGATGCCGCGGCGGCCACCCCATCGGCGGAGGCCGGTGGGATTTCGTGGGCGCTCTTGCCGATCGTGGGCTATAGCCCCGAGACCAGCTTCTCGGGTGGCGCGAAGTTCCGTGACTCCGATCTGTTCGGCTGGGGCGCGGTCTTCGACGTCCAGGGCAGCTACGCGCTCGAGCAGCAGCAATACGCCGAGATCGGTCTCGAGGATCCGCACGTCTTCGACTCGCTCTTCTCGCTCGCAGCCGACGTGGTGTGGGACTCGGACCCGTCGAAGGAGTTCTTCGGGCTCGGCAACGACTCGGCGGGGCCCGAGCCGACGTCGAGCCACCTCTTCCAGAGCGCGTCGGCACACCTCGCCCTCGGGGTGTGGCTGCTGCCCGAGCTCCACTACTCGTTCTCGATCGCCGTCCGGCAGGTGGAGCTCGGGCGGCCGCGCCCGAGCGGCGATCCGGCCCCGGCCACCAGGGACGAGTTCCCCGACCTCGTCGGCGTCGAGGGCGGGCAGGTGCGGTCGCTCAGGCTCGACCTCGTGTACGACGACGATCCCGAGTCGCTGCGGCCGATCGACGGCTGGCACGCCGGCGGCTTCGTCGAGGAGGTGGGGCCCAGCCTCGACAATGACTTCAACTACACCTTCTACAGCATGGAGGTGGCGCGGCGTTCGGCGCTCTACCGGGACTGGCTGGTCCTGGCGGGCCGGTTCCGCGCGCAATACGTGGAGGGCGTGCCCGACGAGATCCCGTTCTGGGCCGCGCCGAGCCTGGGCGGCGCCGACACGCTGCGCGGCTACTTTCCCGACCGCTTCATCGGCCGGGGAAGCGCGCTCGCCAACGCCGAGCTGCGCGTCAAGGTGGCCGCGTTCTCGTTCTTCGACTGGTGGAACGTGGTCATCGACGTCGTCGGGTTCGGCGACTTCGGCCGGGTCTACCTGGCGGAGGAGGCGTTCTCGAAGGAGGTGGTGAAGGACTGGAAGTCGAGCTGGGGTGGCGGCGTGCGCTTCTTCCTGTCCTCGGGGCTGGTGGCCCGCGTCGACGTCGGCTTCTCCGACGAGGAGGACATGCTCACGTACCTGCGCTTCGGCCAGATGTTCTGAGGCTCGCCGCCGCGCCGGCGCAGAGCCCCAGGAGCAGGTCCTCGACGGCGAGCGTGACGTTGGCACTGGTGGCCACGCTGGTGCGCAGCCGCGCGACCTGATCGAGGGCGTCGGTCACCCGACGACGCGCGAGGCTCGCGAGCACGCTACCCGGTGGCAGGCCGTCCTCGCCGCGGGCGCGGCGCGCGAGGAGCTGGGTGAGGGCGTCGAGGAGCTCGGTGGCCGCCCTCCGGTCGCCGCCCAGCGCTTCGGCGAGGTCGAGGACCTCCAAAATGGACTCGGGCCTCAACTTCGCGAGCTCGGCCTCGTAGACGCTCGGCTCGAGCGCTCCCGAGCGCGCCAGCTCGAGCGCCGCCGCGACGGCACCGGCGGCGCGCGCCAGCACGGCGGCGACCTGGGAGGGCACCAGATCCACGCCCAGCTCGCGCTCCAGGATCGCGGTCATCGAGCTCGCGTCGACGGTGCCGAAGCGCAGCTTCTGGCAGCGGCTGCGCACCGTCGCGAGCAGCGCGCTCGGCGCCGACGTGACCAGCACCAGGATGCGTCCGGCGCGTGGCTCCTCGAGCGTCTTGAGCAGGGCGTTCTGCGCCTCTGGTCCCATGCGGTGGGCGTCGAGGATCAGCGCCACGCGGGTGGTGCCCTCGACCGGACGCGACGCCAGCCAGGCGTTGAGCTCGCGAATCGTCGCGACCCGGATCGTGCTCGAGGCCTTGCCCTCGAAGTCGGCCTTGGTCGCCAGTCCACGGGCGATCGCCTGGTCCTCGGGAAGCACCACCGAGAGGTCGGCGTGGACGCCGCGCGCGAGGCGCTCGCACGCCGGACATCGACCACACGCGTCGGGTCCGCTGCGCGCGCCACACAGCAGGCTCGCAGCGAACGCGCGGGCCGTGCGCTCCTTTCCGACGGACTCCGGCCCGTGCAGGAGGTACGCGTGCGCGGGGCGGCCACCCTCGAGCGACCGCACCAGCACCGAGAGCGCGCGCCGCTGGCCCAGGACGTCGCCGAGTCTCACGAGGCGGCGGCTCCTCGGGTGTCGCCGCGCGCGGGCCGGGCCATCGAGTCGACGAGGAACCGCTCGAGCAACAGCGCCGAGTCGCCCGGCGTGCTCTTGAGCGCGCGGTCGAGGGCGGCCAGCCCGCGCAGCATGCGCACCAGTTCCCCGGTGTGGTAGCGGAACGCGCCCTGGAACGTCCGGTAGCAGCGGAACGGGTGGCCCGCGGCGAGCGGCCCGGCGCCGGGCAGCTCGGCGAGGGTGGGGAAGACCCGGTTCTCGAAGTCCCGGCTCGACGTGGAGCGCTGCACCCGCGACGCGAGGGGGCCGTCGATCAGGAGCCGCGCGCGCAGCAGCCGCCGCGTCTCGCTCGCGATCGCGGCGAGGATCCGCAGCACCGCGCCGACCGAGTCGCCGTCGCCGCCGGCCAGCAGCGCGCGCACCCGGGCGAGGGCCTCGCCGACGTTGCGGTCGCCGAGACTGCCCTGGAGCAGGAAGATCGGGTCCTCGCGGTCCCGCGGGACGAGCGCGCCGACCGCGTCGGCATCGATGGTCCGGGAGTCCCCGACGTAGAGCGCGAGCTTCTCGACCTCGCGCGCGAGGCGCTCGGGGTCTGGCGGCACCCGGTCGAGGAGAGCGACGCGCGCGTCGCCGTGGATCCGCAGACCCGCGTCCGCGAGGAGGCGGTCGAGGACGGCCGCCATCTGGCGGTCGCCCTCCTTGCCGGGGGCCACGTCGAGCGAGAGCACCGCGCCGTGCTGCTTGATCTCGCGCACCACCGGGTGGGTGCGCTCGACCTTGCGGGCGGTGACGACGAGCGTGTTGGCGCTCGCTCGGCCGCTCGCGAGGGCGCTGGTCAAGAGCGGGATGCCGCCGCTCGGTGGCGGGATGTCACGTCCGTCGCGCACGAGCCGCGCGTGCAGCGCGGCGCGCCATTGGTCGACCCGGTCACCGCGCGCGATCGAGGTGCCGAGCACCTTGTTGAGCTCGTCGAGAGCCGCCTTGGTGCCCTTGGCGAGATCGGCGAGCGAGAGCCCCGCTTCCGAGAGCAGCACCACGGCCTTGCGGGCCGACTCGTCCTCGCGACCTTGCGCCCAGAGATCGACGAGCTCGTCGACCAGCTCCGCCTGGTCCTTCTTGCCCGAAAGGAAGGGCGCGCCGAGCACCAGCACCACACGGCGACCGCCGAGCATCGACACCGAGCACAGGTCGTCTGCGACCTCGGACGGGCGGGTGGTGCCGCCGTCGTACTTGACGAGATTGAAGCTGCGATCGGCCTCGGGGACGATCGCGTTGGCGATGCGCCGCGCGGCCTCGCGCAGCGGCTGCTCGGCCTCGCCGGTCAGCAGGTAGGCGGGCAGCACCTTGCCCTGGGCGATCTGGGCGAGGATCTCGGCGAGGTCGGCGGCCATTCGCGAAGACGGGCCGGGGCGCGCCGGCGGCGGCCACGGACGATCAGAGGTAGGTGAGCCAGTCCTTGTGCTTGTCGTCGGCGCCCTTGACCGCGCGGAAGTACGCCTCCTGGAGCGTCTTCGTCACCGGCCCGGGCTTGCCGGCGCCGATCGTGCGGCCGTCGAGCTCGCGCACCGGCGTCAGCTCCGCGGCGGTTCCGGTCATGAAGAACTCGTCGGCCATGTAGACCTCGTCGCGGCTGAAGCGTGTCTCGACCACCGTGTAGCCGTGATCGCGCGCCAGCGTCATGACCGAGTCGCGGGTGATGCCGGGCAGCGCCGAGCCGAGCGTGGGCGTCTTGATGACGCCGTCACGCACCAGGAAGACGTTCTCGCCGCTCGCCTCGCACACGTAACCCTCGGTGTCGAGGAAGAGCGCCTCGTCGTAGCCGTCGCGCTTGGCCTCCATCTTCGCGAGGTACGAGTTGACGTAGCCGCCGCACACCTTGGCCTTGGTCATGAACGTGTTCACGTGCGGACGGATGTACGACGAGACCCGCACGCGGATGCCGTTCTTGAGGCCG
>CAYMQR010000259.1:0-7299 GCA_964392195.1 uncultured bacterium
CGAGCTTGCTGCCGCGCGCCGCGAACCCCGTCCACGCCGCGCGCAGCGTGAGCGCCGAGACCGCGGTGGTGCCGCTCGGGGCGGCGACGTCGAAGCCGGCGTCGAGGCCAGCCAGATCCACCACCGTCGAGCCGACCCCTGCGCCCGTGATCGTCACGGCGGCAGTGATGTCGAGATCGCCGCTGTGCGCAGCGTCCTCGCCGACTCCGGGGATCGTGAGCGTGTAGGTGCCCGCGGGGATGACGATGGTGTCGGGGCCGCCGCCCTTCGGGCACTGGTCGGTCTTGGTGTTGGTGTTGGCCGCGATCACGGCCTCGCGCAGCGTGCAGTTGCCGTTCGGGCCCTGGTCGTAGTCGTCGGCGGTGCTGGTGACGGGGATCGTGGTGGCGTGAGCGGCGGTGGCGGTGAGGCCCCACGCCGCGACGACCAGCGCGATGACGAGCGCGGTGTTGGCGATTCGGGTGATCGATCGACGGCCGCGGAACACTGCAGGGAACGCTAGAGCAATCCGCGCGCCGTTGCCACGCCCAAGCGCGATCGCCGCCACGCCGTCATTCGTGCGGGTGTGCTCGCTCGGCGTGGCCGCCCGACGACGCGAGCGTGCACACGGGGGTTGCGACGGTGAGTCCGATCGCTGCGGCGTGACGCGCGTCGTCCGGGGCGCGCCAGCGCGTCCCGTGCGACGCGGTCCGCGAGCGGCACCGCCGACGACGAACGCGGATTCGCGGCGAAACCGGCGGCGCGGTGGGTCCGCGTCCGCGGGCATCGGGTTTGCGCTCCGACAGCGGCGAGGAGCGAGCCACGCATGCACGAGTCTCCATCCACGACCACCTCCGAAGCGCCGCCCGCGCTCGCCGCCGCGGCTCCCCCGCTGCCGATCGACCAGTGGCCCCGCGAGGACCGTCCCCGCGAGCGGCTCCTCGACCGCGGCGCCGCCACCCTCACCGACTCCGAGCTGCTCGCCGTGCTGATCGGCAGCGGCGGCGCCGGGCTCGGCTCGGCGGTGGACGTGGGGCGCGCGGTGCTCGCGCGCTTCGGCGATCTGCGCTCGCTGGCGCGCGCCAGCGGCGGTGAGGTGGCGCGCGTCGCCGGGCTCGGTCCGGCGCGCGCGGCGCGGGTGCTGGCGGCGCTCGAGCTGGCGCGGCGGGTGGGCCAGGCCGGGCGCGCGCCGGGCGCGCGGTTCCGCTCGGGCCACGAGGTCTACCTGGCGTTCCGCGAGCGGCTGATGCTCGAGAAGCGCGAGGTGTTCGTGGGCGTGATGCTCGACGGCAAGGGCCGGCCGTTTCGCGAGTGGATCGTGAGCACCGGCTCGCTCACGGCGTCGCTGGTCCACCCGCGCGAGGTCTTCGAGCCGCTCATCCGCGAGTCGGCGGCGGCGGTGCTCCTGGTCCACAACCACCCGAGCGGCGATCCCACGCCGAGCCCCGAGGACCGCGAGATCACGCGCCGGCTGCGGCAGGTCGGCGAGCTGGTGGGGATCCGGGTGGTCGACCACGTGGTGGTGGGCGAGGAGGGCTACGCGAGCCTCGCTGAGCTCGGCTGGCCTTGATCGAAAACACACAAATCGCCAGAGAAATACAATACTATTCGCCAGCGAATTTCACTACATCTTGCCATTCAATATTGTCACTTTTTGCTATCTACCCGATCATGAATCTGCTCGATTCCTGGCCATTTCGTGCGGCTCCACCCCGGGAAAGCCGCCGCGTGGGCCGCGAAACCGCTCGCGCGCCGGGCCCGGCGCCGGTCGTAGCGTGGTCGCGGCGCCGGCTCGCGCGCTCGAGCGTCGCTTCGAACGTGACGTGGCTCCGCCCAGCCTGCTAAACAGAGGCGCGCCGAGCCGGCCGCTCGCCGACCGGCCACGCTGACGCGCGAGGAGAGACGAACATGACGATCAACAAGGCGATCCTGGTCGGCCGGCTGGGACGCGACCCCGAGGCCCGCGCCACGACCGGCGGCAGCAAGGTGGTTCAGCTCAACCTCGCCACCGACGAGGTCTGGCAGGACCAGCGCGGCGAGCGTCAGAAGCGCACCGAGTGGCACCGCGTGGTGGTGTTCGGGAAGACCGCCGACACCTGCGAGCGGTTCCTGAAGAAGGGCAGCCAGATCTTCGTCGAGGGCCGGATCCAGACCCGCGAGTGGCAGGACAAGACCGGCGCCAAGCGCTACACGACCGAGATCGTCGCCCGGGACGTGAAGTTCCTCGACCGCGCCGGCGAGGGCGGTGGAGGCGGGCCGCGCAGCGGGGGTGGTGGCGGCGGTGGTGGTGGCGGCGGTTACGACCAGGGTCCGAGCGGCGGCGGCGTCGACGACTACGGTCCTCCCCCGGGCGGCGGCGACGACGACGACGTCCCGTTCTGAGTTGTTCGGGGGGCTGCTCCAGCCCCCGCCCGCCTGGAGGGCAGGCGCCCGCGGCGCCGTGGTCCCTCGGCGCCGTCCCGCCGGGGGCCCACCCCAAAGGCCGCCGCGAAAGCGGCGCGCGCCCCTGGCGCGTCGGGGTCCTCGAGAAGACCCCGCTCGGCTGGAGGGCCGCGATCCTTCGCGGCCGGCGACACGCGCCGGACGTCCCGTCGCCGGTCCCTTCGACCCCTGTCCGCAGCTCCGACGCGTTGTCCGCTCGCGCCGCGATCGCTAGCCTCGGGGCGCCATGAAACGCGCGACCCGAGCACGCACGCGGCCCGTTCGGCTCGCGATCTCGCTCGGCGACCCCGCCGGGATCGGCCCCGAGGTGACCGTGATGGCGCTCGCGCCCGCGCGGCGGCGCCGCTACGGCGCCATCGCGCCGATCGTCGTCGGTGACCTCGGCCTGGTGCGGCGGCTGGCCCGCGAGCTCATCCCCGGCACCCGCGTGGTCGCCCATCGCGCCGGTCGCGCCGTCCCCGCCGGCGCGATCGCGGTCCACGAGCTCGACCCGCCCGTCGGCCCCCTTCCCGCCCCGGGCTCGCCGAGTCATGACGGCGCGCGCGCCGCGCTCGCCTGGTTCGAGCGCGCCGTCGACCTCGCTCACCGCGGCGACGCCGACGCGATCGTCACCGCGCCGCTCAGCAAGGGCGAGGTCCAGGCCGCCGGCATCCCCGGCTTCATCGGCCACACCGAGTGGCTCGCCGCGCGCATCGACGCCCCCGAGCCGATCATGATGCTCGCCAACGACAAGCTGCGGGTCGCGCTCGCCACCACCCACCTCGCGCTCAAGGACGTCCCCGCGGCGCTCACGCCGGAGAAGGTCGAGCGCGCGATCGTCGTCACCGAGCGCGAGCTGCGCGAGCGCTTCGGCCTCGGCCAGCCGCGCCTCGCGCTCGCCGCGCTCAACCCGCACGCCGGCGACTCGGGCGCGATCGGCCCCGAGGAAGGCACCTGGATCGCGCCGCTCGCCGCGCGGCTGCGCGCCGGCGGAGTGGACGTGGCCGGGCCGCTCGCCGCCGACACGCTCTTCGTGCGGGCGGTGCGCGGCGAGTTCGACGCCGTGGTGTGCCTCTACCACGACCAGGGCCTGATCCCGCTCAAGCTCACCGGCTTCGAGACCGGCGTGAACGTGACGCTCGGCGTGCCGCTGATTCGCACCTCGCCGGACCACGGCACCGCCTTCGAGCTCGCGGGCAAGCGCCGCCGCGGCCGGCCGCTCGCCACCGCGCGGAGCATGGAAGAGGCGATCGCCCTCGCCGTCCGCCTCGCGCGCCACGCGGTCCCCGCGCCCCCATGAGCGCGAGCTCGATCGTCACCCGCGCGGGCGGCGAGCTCGACGCCGCGCTCGCCGACGGCTTCGCGCTCGAGCGCCTGCGCCCGCGGCTGGTCTTCGAGCTCGCCGGCGCGCCGATGACCCTCGACCTCGGCCATCGCTCGGCGCGCCTCGAGCGCCGCCAAGCTGGCGGTCTCCACGGCCACGCCGTGGAGCCGCTGAGCGGCGTCGCCCTCGACGTGACCCTCGAGCAAGGCGACGGCCGGCTCACGATCGAGTGCGCGGTCCGCAACACCGGCGGCGCCACGGTGCGCCTGCACGCGCTCGAGCTCCACGCGGCGCGGCTGCGCGTCCCCGGCGGCGCCCTCGGTACGCGCGTCTTCCAGCACGGCTGGTCGGTGTCGTCACCGGCCGGGTGGATCGACGCCGCGCGCGGCGACCTCGCCCTCGGCATGCGCGTGCCGCCCGCGCTGCTGCCGCGCTGGCTGCGCTGGATGATCCACGATCCGCACCCCGCCACCGCCGCGCGCAAGGGCCGCACCACCAGCGAGGGCGTGATCGCGATCGCCACGCGCCCCGGCGGCCCCGCGGTCGTGGCCGGCGCCCTCGGCTTCCGCGCCGCGTTCAGCACCTTCGCGTTCGACGCGCGCGACGAGACCCTCGCCATCACCCAGTGGGCGGACGGCGCCGAGCTGCGCCCGGGCGCGACGCTCGCGTTCGAGCCGGTGGTGTTCCTCGGCGGCGCGAGCGGTGACGTGCTGCTCGAGCGCTGGGCCGACCTCCTCGGCACGCGCTGGAGCGCCCGCGTCCCCAACCGCCGCCGGGTGGCGTGGGCCACCTGGTACGCCGGCGCCTACAAGGGTCTCGACGAGCGCTACGTCCACGAGCGCGTCGGGGCGCTGGTCCGCCACCGCGTCCCCGTCGACAGCGTGATCGTCGACGACGGCTACCAGACCGCTCACGGCGACTGGCTCGCGCCGAGCCCGCGGCTGCCGAGCGGGCTCGGCGCGCTGGCGCGCCACATCCGCGACGCCGGCTTCGCGCCGGGGCTGTGGATCGCGCCCTTCGCCGCCGCCGCCGAGTCGCGGCTCGCGAGGCTGCACCCCGACTGGCTGCTGCGCGACGAGCGCGGCCGCCCGCTCGCGACCGCCATGATCCTGAGCTACGGCAAGCCCACGCCCACCTACGCCCTCGACACCACCCACCCCGAGGTGCTGGCCCACGTCGCCGACACCGCGGCGCGGCTCGTGGAGCTCGGCTTCGAGATCCTGAAGATCGACTTCCTCACCGGCGCCGCGGCGCCGGGCGTGCGCTTCGACCGCGGCGCGACCCGCGCCATGGCGTACGCGCGGGGACTCGAGGCGATCCGCAGCGGCGCGCGCATCGTGGCCACGCTGGTGTCCGCGATCGCGCCGCTGCTCGCCAACACCGGCTGGGTCGACTGCCAGCGGCTCAGCCCGGACACCGCCTACGGCGCCAACCGCTGGCTCACGCCGCTGCAGCGGCTCGTCAACGACCGCGCGTCACCCGGGGTCCGCAACAACGTCGCCACCACGCTGGCGCGCTCCTTCCTCGGCGGGCGGCTGTTCGGCGCCGACCCGGACGCGATCGTGTTCGACGGCCTCTCGCCGTCGCTGCGCGCGCTGGTCGCCACGGTCAACGTACTCGGCGCCGAGCTGGTCTCGATCGGCCACGACTTCGCGCGCAGCGCGCCCGACCTCTCGGTCGTCGAGGAGCTGCTCGCGCACGGCGAAGGCCGGCTCCACGTCCCCGACGGCGGCGAGCCCGACGGCATGCCCACCGAGGTCCACTTCACACCGCGCGGCGGCGCCGCCCGCACCTACCGCCTCGAGCGGCGGACCCGCGCGGTCGCGCCGCAGGTGGTACTCGTGAAACAATCGTGACGATGAAGAAGAACCCGAATCGGCCCCTCGCCCGTGCCGCGCTCGCCACGGCGCTCCTCGCCACCCCGCTCGCCGCCACCTCGGCCCGCGCCGCGATGGTCACGGTCGACGCCTTCACCGACGACCTCGGCCTCGGCCCCAACGGCAACTGCACGCTGCGCGAGGCGATCCTCGCCACCAACACCAACGCGGCCGTCGACGCGTGCCCGGCCGGCCAGCCGAGCCCGACGCTCGACGTCATCTCGCTGCCGCCCGGCACCTACGACCTCTCGATCGCCGGCCTCTACGACGACGCCGACCTCACCGGCGACCTCGACATCACCGACGACCTCGAGATCAAGGGCTCGGGCGCGCCGCTCACCATCGTCGATGCCCACGCCGTGGACCGGGTGTTCCACATCCGCTGGAACACCAACACCGTGATCTCGGACATGACGATCCGCGGCGGCAACCCGCTGGTCGCCCACGGCGGCGGCATCTACGTCGAGTCGAGCGGCAAGACCCGCCTCGAGCGCCTCGTGATCCGCGACAACGTCCCGGGACTCTTCGGCGAGGCCGGCGGCGTCTACCAGTACCAGGCCGGCTTCCTCGAGATCCGCGACACCACCATCCGCGACAACACCGCCGCCTACTCGCCGGCCGCCTCCTTCTACGGCCAGGCGCTGCTGGTGAACTCGACGATCAGCGGCAACACCGCGGTGTCGATCTCGCCGGGCTACGGCGCCTTCGCCGCGGTGAGCGTGCCGTACAGCACCGGCCACCTGACGATCCTGCACAGCACCTTCTCGAACAACCTGGCGCAGTGGGGCTGGGACAACGACGTCGTGGTCGGACAAGGCGGCACCATCACGCTCGCCAACTCGCTGATCGACGGCAGCTGTGCCGTGTTCGGCACCGGCACCATCACCTCGCTGGGCGGCAACCTCGAGAGCCCGGCGACCACCTGCCCGCTCGGCCAGCCCTACGACCAGTCGGGCGTGGCGAGCGCGGGTCTCGGCCCGCTCGCCAGCAACTCCGCGCTCGTCGAGACCCACATGATCAGCGCCTCGAGCCCGGCGATGAACGCCGCCGATCCGACGAGTTGCCAGTCGACCGACGAGCGCGGCGTGGCGCGCCCGCAGAGCGGCGCGTGCGACATCGGCGCCGTCGAGCGCCGCCCGGGCTGCATGGCGATGGTCGGCAACGAGCCGGGGCGCGGTCTCACGGTGGACCCGCTCGGGCTCGCGCTGCCGCTCTCGCCGCTCGCGGTCGCGCTCGCGTTCCGGGTGCGGCGCCGCCGCGCCGCCGCCGCGCGGTGAGCCGGAATGAACTGAACGTCATTAGTCTTTTTTCTTATCCGTCCGGTTGCGAGCCCCCGTGACCGGGGCGTACGGTCGGTGGACTCTTCGTCCGCCGGTCCGTCCGCCACTTGCGCATCACCTTCCTGGCCCTCGGCAGTGAGCAGCTCGGCCTGAGCTTGCTCTCGGCGCTCGCGCGCCGCGACGGCCACGAGGTCGGCCTCGCGTTCAGCGCCGCGCTCTTCGACGATCGCTACTTCCTGCGGGTGCCGGCGCTCGCCGCGCGCCTCGACGACCGGGGGGCGGCGCTCGCCGCGATCGTCGAGCAACAGCCCGAGCTGCTGGTGTGCTCGGTGCTCACCAACACCGACCGGTGGATGCTCGACGTGGCGCGCGACGCCCGCGCGCGCGTGCCGGGGCTCAGGGTGCTGTTCGGCGGCGT
>CAYMQR010000260.1:0-7284 GCA_964392195.1 uncultured bacterium
CGTCGACGACGAAGGCAACCTAACCCGCCCTAACACGCTCATCGAGGGCGGCATCCTCGCCGGCTACATGCACGACTCGCTGAGCGCCAAGCACTTCGGCGTCGAGCCCACCGGCAACGGGCGCCGCGAGAGCTTCCGCTGCGCGCCCATGCCGCGCATGACCAACACCGTGCTGCTCGCCGGACAGGACGACCCCGCCGAGATCGTGCGCAGCGTGAAGCGCGGGGTCTACGCGCGCCGCTTCGGCGGTGGCCAGGTGGACATCGCCTCGGGCGACTTCGTATTCGCGCTCGCGGAGGCGTACCTGATCGAGGACGGCGTGCTCACCGCGCCGCTCAAGGGCGTGAACCTGATCGGCAACGGACCCGACGCGCTCGGCAAGGTCACCATGCTCGGCAACGACTTGGCCCTCTCCGACGGCATCTGGACGTGTGGCAAGGAAGGCCAGAGCGTGCCGGTGAACCAGGGCTGTCCGACCATCAAGGTGAGCGCCATGACCGTGGGCGGCACGCAGCTCGCGGGCGCCGCCGGGAGGGCCGCATGACCGCCACGATCGATCCGGTCGCCGAGCTGCAGGCCCTCGCCGACGGCGTGCTCACGAAGCTCCTCGAGCGCGGTGCGAGCGAGGCCAAGGTGGTCGCGCGCGCCGGGCAGGAGCTCTCGGTGCGCGTTCACAAGGGCGACGTCGAGCTGGTCGAAGAGGCCGGGACGCGCTCGCTCTCGGTGCGCGCCGCCAAGGGCAAGCAGGTGGCGAGCGCCGCCACCTCGGACGTCACGCGCTCCGGCATCGAGCGGATCGTGAACGACGTGCTGGAGCTCTGCGACCTCGCGCAGGAGGACCCGTTTGCGGGTCTGCCCGATCCGTCCGAGCTCGCGCGGGGGCCACAGCCAAACCTCGCGCTCTACGACCCGGCGTGTGGCGAGGTCCGCGCCGCGGAGGCGGTGGCGCGCGCCCAGCGCGCCGATCGCGCTTCCTACGACCACGACCCGCGCATCACCAACGGCGAGGGCTCGAGCTTCGGGCGCACCACGGGTGCCTTCGCGATGGCCACCTCGGGTGGCTTCCGCGGCGGGTATCGCGGCTCGTACGCGTCGCTGAGCGTGAGCCCGGTGGCGGCCGACGAGGGCGGCAAGAACCGCACGTCGTATTACTGGAGCGCGCGGCGCGTACTGGCGAAGCTCGAGGACGAGGAGGCGGTGGGCCGCGAGGCGGCGCGGCGCACGCTGCGGCTGCTCGGCGCGCGCAAGGTGCCCACCCAGACCGCGCCGGTGATCTTCGACGCCGACGCGGCGCGCTCGATGATCGGCACGCTTGCGGGGTGCACCACCGGCGACGCGATCTACCGCCGCTCGAGCTACCTGGTGGACCGCGTGGGGACGAAGGTGGCGAGCGAGCTCGTCACGATCGTCGACGATCCACTGATCGAGTCGGGGCCGGGCTCGCGGCCGTTCGACGGCGACGGGCTGCCCTCGCGCACGAACGTGCTGGTGGAGCGCGGCGAGCTCCGGACGTACCTGCTCGACGTCTACGGCGCCCGCAAGCTCGGCCTGAAGAGCACCGGCAGCGCCTCGGGCGGCGGTGCGGGCACCAGCAACCTCTACCTGCTGCCCGGCGACAAGACCCGCGAGCAGCTCATCGCGGAGACGCCGCGCGGGCTCTACGTCACCTCGATGATGGGGTTCGGCTTCAACGCCGTGACCGGCGACTTCTCGCGCGGCGCGCTCGGCTTCTGGATCGAGAACGGCGAGCTCGCCTATCCCGTCAGCGAGATCACCATCTCGCTCAACTTCAACGACCTCTTCGCGCGCATCGACGGCGTCGCCGACGACCTCGAGCTCAAGAGCTCGGTAGCCGCCCCCACCTTCCGGGTCGCCGAGATGACCATCGCGGGGACGTGAGCGCCGGCGCCGGCGCACGATCGTTTCGGAGGGACGGCCTCCCGGCCGTCCGCCGACGACGGCCCGCCGGGGGCGGGCCTCCAGAACCGGAAACGAGCGCGATCGCCGGCCGATGCGCTGATGCTGGCGGCACGCGAGGTAGCGCGCGTCTGGGCCTCGTGGTAGTCCGGGGCCGCGGTTGAGCATCGCGGTGATGCACCCACCTCCGGGGAGATACCAACATGGGAACGAACACCGACATCGTGAAGGGCCTTTACGCAGCCTTCGGCAAGGGGGATGTGCCAGCGGTGCTCGGCGCCTTCGATCCCGGCATCCAGTGGAACGAGGCCGAAGGTTTCCTTTACGCCGGCGGGAACCCCTACGTGGGTCCGCAAGCCGTGGCCGAGGGCGTGTTCCAGCGTCTCGGTGCGGATGTCGATGGGTTCACGCTGAGCCCTGAGCACTTCATCGACGGCGGTGACACCATCGTGGTCGAGGGCCGCTACCGGGGCACCATGAAGTCGACCGGCAGAAGGGTCGACGCCCAGTTCGCGCATATCTGGCACCTGCGCGACGGCAAGGTCGTTCGCTTCCAGCAGTACACCGACACGAAACAGTGGGCCGCCGCGGACGGGTCGTGAACGGAGCGGCGGCATGCCGACCAGTTGCAGCCGCCGGCGGTGCGCGAGGTAAACGCGGCTCGGAGCGGGATCGACGCTGGCGGTGGTGCCGGCGTCGGTGGGTATCGCCGGGCACGCGGCGCGTGCACCTCCGCCCCGCGATCGCGCCGCGGGGTCCTCTCGGAGGGACGGCCTCCCGGCCGTCCGCCGATTCCGGCCCGCCAGGAGGCGGGCCCTCCGAGGGAGATGGGGGTCTCCAGCGGATTACTTGCTGAGTGTCTTGATGGTGATGGTGTTCGAGTTCGCCGAGCTGCCGGCGGAGTTGAGGGCGTAGACGCGGAAGTAATACGTCTTGTTGCCGATCAGGCCGGTGTTGGTGAACGTGGTGACGTTGGGCGCGAGCGTGCCGAAGAGCAGGAAGTTCTTGCCGTCGGTCGAGCGCATCACCTTGTAGTTGGTCTCGTTGGTGGCGTTGTCGGTCCAGGTGATCGTCGCCTGGTTCTTGAGCACCGAGGTCGCGACCAGGTTGGTCGGCGCCGCCGGCGGGGCGAGCTTGGTGGTGGCGCTCACCACCGCGGTGTTCGGCGAGTCACCCGCCGAGTTGAAGGCGTGCACGCGGTAGTAATAGGTCGTCGACGAGGCGAGGCCCGAGTCGGCGAACGTGGTGTTGTTGGCCGACACCGACGCCACCGCCGCGAAGCTCACGTTGTCGGTCGAGCGCTCCACCAGGAAGCCGCTCTCGTTGCTCGAGCCGTCGGTCCAGCTCAGGTTGATCGCGTTCGAGGACGCCACCGTCGCGGTGAGCTTGGTGGGTGCCGCGGGCGTGGCGACCACCGCCGACGTGGTCGGCAAGGTGATCGTGCTCGCGTGCGCCGCGTCCAGCACCACCTGGATCGTGGCGGTGGTCGACACCGCGCTCGTCGAGGTCGAGAGCGACGACGTGCCGTCCTGCACGTTCTTGTCGAAGCGGTCGAAGTTCGACGGCGCCACCAGCACCCGCAGCCGGTCGCCGGCGGGGATCGTGAGCGCCACCGACGGCAGGTCGATGTCCACCGCGTAGATCGTCCCCGGGGTGAGGAGCTGCTTGGCCGTGTAGCCGTTCCGCAGCGACACGCGCTTGATCGAGTCGACGATCAGCATCGAGGTCCCGTCGGGGCGGACGTCGGTGATGCGCACCGCCACGTCGGTGTCGGCAGCGGTCGAGGTCACGTTGAGGTGGACGCGCGGGCGCCCCGTCATCGCGACCGGGCTCGCGAGCGGCGCGGTCGTGAACGAGAGCACGTCGGCGCGCGCCTCCACCGGGCGCAGGTCGCACGGACCAGTGCTGGCGCTCTTGTCGTCGAGGACCGCGCCGCACAGGGTCGGCACCGGGTTCGCCGGGTCCGCGACGTAGGAGCGCGGGGTCTCGGTGGCGCTCGGCGCCGCGGTGGCGAGCGTCGCGTCGCCGCGCAGGTAATACGTCCGGGTCGAGGTGTTGCTCGGCGGCCAGCTCGCCGAATCCGCCACCCGCGCCTCGTTGGTCTGGTAGTAGCGGTAGGTGGCTCGCTGGTCGTAGCCGTTGGCGAGGCCGCGCATCGTGTAGTCGAAGAACTCGAGGGCCGCATTCGCTTGCAGGGTCGCCGCGTCCGGGAAGTTGAGCGAGCCCTGCTGGGCGTCGCTGACGTGGCTGTGCGCCCACGGGCCGATGAACGCCTTCTGCTTGCCGACGGCGCCGGCGGCGCCGCCGGTCTGGACGCGCTGCATCTCCGCCAGGGTGGTGTCGGTCAGGTGGTCGAACCAGCCTGACACGTGCAGCATCGGGATGTTGACCTTGTTGACGGGGTTGGAGGTCGCCTCGACCTGGGACCACCAGCTGTCGTAGAGCGGATGTCCGCTCGACAGGTAGCCGTTGCCGAACGGCGAGTCGTTGCGGTTCTTGTAGTACACACCGCCGGGGTAGCTGAGCGCGTAGCTCTCCCGCCAGTAGTACTCGATCGGCACCGCCGCGACGAGGTGCGGCGGCGCCTCCTGAGCTGTCGCGAGGATGGCCGTGCCGAGGGCCGAGACTCCCCACGCGCCGACCTTGCCGTTCGAGAAGGTCTGCGCGGCCGCCCACTCCACCACGTCGTAGCCATCCTGGCCGCGGGTCGGGGCGCCCGAGTACTGCGCGGAGAACGAGCCGAAGAACCCACGCCAGTCGACGATCACCCACGCGTAGTTGGGGTTCTTGAAGAGCGGGTCGGTGTTCTGGTCGATGGTGAAGATCGGCTCCCAGGTGCGGCGATCGTAGGGCGTCTGCATCACGATCACCGGCCATGGACCGGCGGTCGCCGTGGGGGTGTACACGTCGGCGGCGAGGGTCTTGCCGTCGCGCATCGGGATGGCGACCGTGGTCTTGGTGGCGGCCGCGTGGGCGCTGGAGGCGATCAGCGTCAGCGCGACGAGCGCCAGCGCCACACGCCGGCCATGTCCGGCCAGCGGAAGGTGTCGGAGGTGGGATCGGGTCGGGTTCACGCGAGTGCTCCTTGCGTCGCCTGGATGTCATACAGACCGCAATGGAGACAATTCCCTGAGCAAACACCGCGCCGCAGGCAGGAAACGTGACACTGACCCAGGCAACCCCTCGGCGAATGCGGTGGCATCGCCAAGAGTTACTGTGATGACAGCATCTTATGTACGCCATGATGGCCTCTGGCGAACCGCCTCGGCGGTGGGTGGCACCGCAGCCAAGGCCCCCGAACGACCCGAAGAAGGCCGGGCCTCGAGTCCGACGAGCCTAAAAAATGTCGACGATCGACTGATTTCTGACAACCATTGCCACCGATCGTCAACTGAGCGGCGAGCTGTCGATGGGGACCATGGCGGAACGAGGAGACGGCTCGGGGCAAGGGCACGGCTCCACCCTGGTTCCCGCTTGGCGCTCCTCCCGACCTCGGCGCTGGCGAAATCCCGTCCCCCGCCTCAGCGTCCGGCGCTCGGATCCTGGGAGGCCAATCGACCCCGCGCGGTGGGCACCCACACCCCGCGGCGCATCGGTTCCCCTGCCGGGCGGCCACGTGCGCCGCCCGAGTCGGTGACATGCTTGTCGGCCCGCCGCGGCCGGCGAGCTTACGGCCGCTGACGGCGGAGAGGCTCCGTGCGAATCGCGATCGTCTCCCGCTACGCCACCCCGTTCCACTCCCACGGCGGGCTCGAGCGCTACGCCTTCGACGTGGTCCGGCATCTGACCGCGCTCGGTGAGGCCGTCGAGCTCTTCTGCGAGCCGCCCGAGGCGTGCGCGGACCCGGCTGGCATCCCGGGCGTGCCGCCGGACGCCGTCCACTTCGTGCGCCACCGCACCCTCCCGGGTCTCGGCAAGCGTCCCGGCCGCGTGATCCTCGACCGCATCACCAACTACTTCCTCTTCTCCGCGGCGGCGGCGGATCAGGTCGCGCGCATCCACCGCGAGCGGCGGTTCGACGTGGTGTACGCGCAGGGGCTCGCCGCGTGGGGGATCGCGCGCCTCGCCGGCTCGCGCCCGGCGGCCACTCCGCCGCTCGTGGTCTTCAACCACGGGATGGAGGAGTTCAAGGTGACACAGCCCGCCAAGCGCGGACTCTACGCGCCGTTTCGCGCCGGCATCCGCCGCGCGACGCGTTCGGCCGCCGCGGTGGTGGCGGTGGACGAGCCGGCGCGGGCGGAGTCGGAGGCGCTGCTCGGCTTCCGTCCGCGGCGGTGGGGCGTCGTGCCGGTCGGGATCGACCTCGAGCACATCACCGCGCTCCGCGACGACGACGCCGAGCGCGCGTGGCGATCGCGCCTCGAGCTGGATCGGCGCCGACCCCTGCTCGTGAGCGTCGCGCGGCTCGAGCGCAACAAGGGGCTCGACGTCGCCGTCGAGGCGCTGGCGCGGGCGCGAGGCGAGCTGCCGGGCGGCTGGTCCTGGGTCGTGGTCGGCAGCGGAAGCCAGGCCGACGCGCTCGCGCGCGCCGCCGGGGCGGCGGGCATCCGCGATCACGTGACGTTCGCCGGTGCGGTGAGCGATCGCGAGCTCCACGCGCTCTACGCGCTCGCCGATCTCTTCGTCCACCCCACCCTCTTCGAGGGCACCTCGATCGTCACGCAGGAGGCGATGGCCCACTCGCTGCCGATCGTGGCCAGCGCCGCCGGCGGCATCCCGGCGAAGATCACCAGCGGACGGACGGGGGTGCTGGTGCCGCCCGGCGACGCCGAGGCGCTCCAGCGCGCGATCGTCGACACGCTCGCGCGGCCCGATCGCGGTCGCGCCCTCGGGGCTGCGGCGCGCGCCGAGGTGGAGAGCCGCCTGGCGTGGCCGGCGGTCGCGCGTGCCCTGCTCGCCGTCCTTCGCGAAGCCGCCGCCGCGGATGGCGGCCTGCGACGGGGGATGGAACCCCCGTCGCCACGATGACCGGGGCGCCGTAGGGCATTTGGGATCGCCGGGGCTGCGACCGCGGCGCGGGTCGATGATCGAGAACTCGGGCGAGCTCACGCTCGCCCCTACACCTGCGGAGCGGCATCGATCGGTGTGATCACGTCCGTCCCGCGCGGACGCCCGCGAGCGCCGATCGGACGTCGCGTGGGAGCGTAGGGGCGGCCGTGAGGCCGCCCGGGATCGGGATCGATCGGCGCCGGCGTGTCCGTCTCGCGCTGGATCGCCGGGGCTGCGACCGGGGTGCGGATCGGCGATCGTGAAATCGGGCGCGCTGGCGCACGCCCCTACACCTGCGGTGCGGATCGAACGTCGACACGCGAAACCTGTGGCGGCGATCGCTGCCGCGCGCGCGGCGTCGGGTGCGCCTGCTAACCT
>CAYMQR010000261.1:0-7273 GCA_964392195.1 uncultured bacterium
GCCTCACGTGGCGTCCGGCCACCCAAGCCCGGCAGCGGCACGTCCACCCAATCCGCGTAGTGGCGCTCCTTGAGCGCACGGATCACGGCGTCCGCCTCCGGCGGAAGGTCACGAGGCGGGCCCGCGCGCCGGGCGCGGTCCATCACCGGCGGCGACATCGGGTCGGTGTGCTCACGGGTGCGGAAGCGGAGCCGCTCGCCGCACGCGGCCTCGACCCGCGCGCGCAGCCGGTCGGCGCGGCGGATCGAGTTGGTCTCGATCCGGAGCTTGCCGCCGCGAGCCCAGACGCGGCCGAGGAGCGTGGTGTCGAGCGGACCGGAACCGGCTGGCTCCTCACGGACGAAGCGGACCACCTCGGCGCCGTCCTCGTCGTCGATCGGCTCCGCGTCTTCGGTGGCCGCGATCCGCTCGAGGACTTCACGCTGCTTTCCGGGGTCGACCTCGAAGTGATCGACGGTGAGCAGCAGCTCGTCGCCGTCCGTGTTGGTGAGCCGCGGCGGCCGCGAGACATGCTCCAGCATGTGCTCGACCGCCTCGTCCCAGAGCTCGACCAGGAACGCGACGATCTTGTCGTCGCGCAGGCGTTCGACCGGGACCGCGGTCTTCCGGCGCAGGCGCTTGCGCGCCAGCTCGACCACCCGCGCCGCGTACGCGGGGGTCAGGGGTTGCGGGTGCATGCCCGCGAACACCGTGGTCCGTCCGCACACCACCACGCGCCCCAGCACCGCGTCGCGCTTGGAGATCCCCTTCGAGCCGCTCACCTCCGACACCTCGTGGAGCTCGTCCGTGAGGAGGTCCCTCACTGTCATTCCCTTGCCGGGCCGGACGTCGCGCACCTCCCACACCGAGAGCCACGCCGCTCGCTGCGCCTCGAGCCAGCTCCGCTCCATCGCGCTCAGGCGAGCGGCGCGCTCGGTCAGGAACCGGCTGGCCAACGGCTCGCCGCGGATCCGGGTGTGGTGGAGGCTGAGCGGCCCGTGGAGCTGCGCCCCGGTCGGATCGTCGGCCCACGACGACATCACCTCTCGCCACTCCGCGGGGAATCGTTCCTGGGCGAAGCGGAAGAGCGATTCGGAGAGCTCCGAGTCGAGGGTGTGGAGTGCGGCGGCGGGGCTCAGCCCCGAGCGGATCTCGCTGTCGCGCGGCATCGACCACCGCGTCGGCTCCTGGGCCGAGGCCTCGCGCTGCGCGCGCTGGCTGGCCTCGTCGAGCGGCAGGTGGCAGAGCTTGTACTTCTTACCGCTGCCGCACGGGCAGGGTGCGTTGCGCGAGACCCGCGGGCCCGGCGCGGGGGCGGGGGGACGCGTACCGGCGGCCTGGGCCGGAGGGAACGCCCAGAGCGGCGCGAGGGAGCCGTCGGCGTCGTAGGGCGCGGTGAAGCGCACCGTGACTCCGTCCTCGTCGGTGATCCATTCGGAGACCGGCGCCGTCGACCTTCCCGAGAAGTACCTCGGGTTCCGTATCACGAAGACAGCGACCGACCGCGCGCAAACCGCCAGGGTGCGGAGGTCGTGCTCCGAGAGCGGGCGGGCCACCCCATCGCGCTCGAGGTGCTGGATCTCGGGGTAGGCGTTCGGGCCAGCGACTTCCCAGCCTCGCTCCAGGACCGAGCGCCGGTGCGCCGGGGAGAAATCCGCACCGCGCTCGAACAGGAGCCTGAGCACCGACGTGCCGAGGTCGATGGGGGCGTCCGGGGCGTGCTCGTAGGCTTCCGCTGCGCCGAGGAAGGACTCGAAGGCGGAGAGCGAACGGAAGACCGTCACACCGAAGACCTCGCCCAGCGCGCCCAGGATCGAGACGCAGGCGCCCTCGATGCCGAGCGCCGGTACGTCCATCCGCAGCGGCTCGTCGGATGCGTGCTTCCACGGCGCCGCGCGGAAGAGCGCCGCGGCGGCCCGGAACACGTCGGCGAGCAGGGCCGGGTCGAGGCGCGTGTCGTCGAGATAGGTCCCCAGTCCAGGCACGTCGTCGCCGTCGTGGTGGCGCGCGAAGTCCTCCACGAGCGCATCGAGCTCCGGCGTGGGGGCGACCTGGATCTCGATGTCGCGAGCCACCTCGGCCAGCTCGGCCGCGAGAGAGGGATCGTCGACGCGGATCCGGCCCGGACGTCGTGGTGGGCCGATCAACGGCTTCGCCATCGCGTCGCGCAACGTGTGCGCGAACGGCGTGGCTTGCTGGGGATGGTCGAGGGTCGTGCCGACGATGAAGCCTTCGGGCAGCTCGAACCAGAGCACCAACTGGGGCCGGTACGGCTCCGTGCCCTCGGCCTGCCCCGTGACGTAGGCCCGCATCGTCCGCCGCCCGCCTACCCACTCCAGGCCGCGATCGGGATCAACGGCGCCGCTGCGCGGGAACGGAACCTTTCTCTTCTTCATCTTGCGGCGCCTCTCGCGCGTCTCGGGGACGGCCCCGTTCACCCGAGATGCGGGGAGCGGGGCCGTTGCGCGGCTGTCTCGCCACGCCGCGGCCAGGTGCGTGCCGAGGATGGCACGGCCGATCGGGCGCGACACCGAATCGATCGAGCCCCGTGGCGTCCGAGGTGTCCGGGCTCACGGCTAGACGGTCTCGGGGAAGAGCCCCGGGAGCCAACGCCCCGCCAGGGTGGCGGGGAAGCCGAGACGCAGCGCGGCGCGAGGCCCCTCGGAGATCAACACGCCCCGTCCCACCAGCGCGGCCACGATCCGGCGCGCCTGACGGTCGCCGGTACCCGTGGCGTGCTCGGCCTCGCCGCGTGGCAGCTCGCCACGGTAGAGCACCGCCTGGAGGATGCTCCCGGATCTCGGCGGTAGTGCGCCGAGCCGGATCTCCTCTTCCGCCCAGAGCAGGATGCGGGCGCGCAGCCGCTCGGGCTCGACGAGCCTCTCCATGAAGGTGACCTGATCGATACACACGTCGAGGAAGAAGCGGGTGAACTCGGCGAGCGCTTCCTCGCTCAGGTGGCCGCGCCCATCGAGGTCGCCGCGGCGCGGCTGATCGCACGCGGCCAGCAGTTGTTTGTACTGGCCGACGTTCCGCGCGAGACCCCTCGCGATCGACCAGATCGAGCCGGTGTCGAGCAGATCGAGGAGCGCCGCGTGGGAGGCGAGCCGCGCGACGCGCCCGTTTCCGTCCAGGAACGGGTGAATCCAGAGCAGCCGGTGGTGAGCGGCGGCGGCGCACAGGATGGACTCGCTCTTGCCGAGGCGCACGTAGGCCGCCGCGAAGCGGCCGAGGAAGCGCGGCACCGCGCCCGGGCTGACCGGAACGTGGGTGGCGACCTGCACGTCCCGCTCGCGGAGCTCACCCGGCACCACGCGCAGCCGCTGCTTCGAGGCGGGATCCTCGACCCACAGCAACTCCTCCGGCAACTGCTCGCCGAAACGGCGGTGGATCTCGCGGAGGGCGTCGACCTCCACGACGCGCGTGGCCGGGAGAGCGCCCCCATCGAGCCACGCCTGAACGGCGACATGGGCCCTCGCTTCCAGTTGCAGGTCGCGCTTGCGAGGATCCTGGCTGTAGTCGTCGTGCAGCGCTCGCTCGATCTCGATGGGGTGCGTATCGTGCCCCTCGATCAGGTTCGAGTAGTAGCAGTTCATCGCTCGCACCAGGTTCGCGAGCGACTCGACCAGGCTGGGAGGCAGGCTGCGGCGGAAGCCGGCGGACCTCTGGGAGAGCTCGACCACACGGTCGATCAGGGGCCCTCGATGCCGGGACTCGGCCCCCAGCACGAGCGGCTCCATCCACGTGATGGGCTCACCGCGGTCCGTCATCCCGTCCGACATGATGACCGATTCTACACGAGAATTATATCTAACGATAACAATATACTACGGCGCAAGATGCGCCTCGGGGCCTGCTTGGAATGTCCACATCCATGTCCGCCATGGGCGGCGGAGTTGTGGCCTGCGCCGAGACCCGGGGGGCGCACCGGCTCGATCTGATCTTGCCCGCGACCGCAGCCCCCTCGACGGGTCGCTCGCGGCCGGGAGGAGGCGTTCGAGAACTGGTGGAGGCGGCGGGAATCGAACCCGCGTCCGAAGGTGCTCGATCCGAGGCCTCTACACGCTTAGCTTCCCTTCCTTTGTCGTCGGCCTCGTCGCTGGGAAGCGAGCTCTCGGTCGACCAGCCCGATCTTTGATTTCGCTCGGCACCGGACGGGCGCGGTGCCTTGCTAGCCCGCTATTTGCTCTGGCCGGGCCCGCGGGCGAGGACCGGTCAGAGGAATCACTGCGGGTTAGGCAGCGATCGCGTAAGCAGAACCGTCGTTGGCGGTTGTGTTTTCCAGCCTTTTGTACGAGGTGACCGGGACCCTCGGCGTGCCACCACGGACGTCATCACCCCCGTCGAGCCCAGATCGCCCCCGTGGGAATCGATCCGGAAGAGGGGCAAGGAAGCCGTTTCTCTTCCGTCTCTCCTTTGTTCGCCGCGCCGTCGGGTGCCCACCGCCGGGCCCTTCGCGTGCCACGAGCCCGCCCAACGTAACACCGCCTTTCGCGCGCGCCAGGCCCCTTTTCGCGGAGGTTTGGCGCCCGCGCGCGGGGTGGCTAAATACCCTGACGTACGGGGCACGCGCCCCGGCGGGAGTGGGAGGTGCTCGATGCGGCTCGGGATCGACTTCGGTACGACGCGGACGGTGGTGAGCGGGGCGCTCGGCGGGCGCTACCCGGTGATGTGCTTCGACGTGGGCGGGGTCTTCCGCGACTACCTGCCGGGCGCGGCGGCGGTCACCGACGACGGGGTGCTGGTCTACGGCTGGGAGGCGCGGGCCCTGATCGCCGAGCGGCCCACCGAGGCGGTGCGCTCGATCAAGCGCGCGATCACGGGGCTCGCCCCCGACGAGCTGGTGCCGGGTCTCGAGCGCGCTGGCGTCACGGCGCTCGAACTGGTCACGGGCTACCTGACGGCGCTCAGGCGCGCGATCGTCGAGCAGGGAAACCTCGACGTCGATCCCGGTGAGCCGCTCGAGGTCACGATCGCGGTCCCCGCCAACGCGTCGAGCCAGCAGCGCTACCTCACCCTCGAGGCGTTCACGCGCGCCGGGTTCGAGGTCCACGCGCTCCTCAACGAGCCGACCGCCGCCGCGATCGAGTTCGCGCACCGCAACGCCGCCGGTCTCGGCCCGCGCAGCCCGAAGCGCTACGTGGTGGTCTACGACCTGGGCGGCGGCACCTTCGACACTGCCGCCGTGTCGCTCGACGGACGCCGCTTCACGCTGCTCGCCAGCGAGGGATTGCAGCGCCTCGGCGGCGACGACTTCGACCAGGTGATCCTCGACCTGGCGCTGACGAAGGCGGGCGTCTCGGAGCTCTCGCTCACCACGGCGGAGCACGCCGCGCTCCTCGAGCTCTGCCGCGAGGCGAAGGAGACGCTCAAGCCGACCAGCCGCCGACTCCTGATCGATCCCACCGCGGTGGGCGCCGCGGCGATCCTCGGCAAGGACCCGATCGTGCTGGACGTGGCCGACATCTACGCCCACAGCCAGCCGCTGGTGGATCACACCCTCGAGCTGGTCGAGACGCTCTTCGAGCACCTGCTCGAGCGCGGCATCGCCCCCGAGTCCAGCCGCGAGCTCGGCGGGCTCTACCTGGTGGGCGGCTCCACGGCCTTCCCCGCGGTGGCGCGGGCGCTGCGCGCGCGCCATGGCCGGAAGATCCAGCTCGCCCCCGAGCCGCACGCGTCCACGGCGGTGGGCCTCGCGGTGGCCGGCGATCCGGCGGCGCACGTGTTCGTGCGCGAGGCGCCCACGCGCCACCTCGGCGTGTGGCGCGAGGCCGCCGCCGGCCGCGACAAGGTCTTCGACCTGATCCTCAGCAAGGACACGGCGGCACCGCCCGAGGGGGGCGCGATGGTGGTCGAGCGCAGCTACCACCCGCGTCACACCGTGGGCCACCTGCGCTTCCTCGAGTGCGCGGCGCTCGATCCCGACCAGCAGCCCGCGGGCGACGTGACGCCGCTCGATCGCGTGGTCTTCCCGTACGATCCGGCGCTCGCCGACGCCAGCGACCTCTCGCAGCGCGAGGTGGAGGCGAACGCCGAGCTCGAGGCGGAGGAGATCCGCGAGGTCTACACCTACGCCGCCGACGGCACGGTCACGATCGCGATCGAGAACCGCACCCACGGCTATCGCCGCAGCTTCGTGCTCGGCGCCGCGCGCTGACCACCACGCGCCGCGCCGTTCGCGCGCCCCGCGCGCGACGTCACTTCGCGGCGGCGAGCAGCTTGTCGACGAGCGCGACGTAGGCGCGCATCGCGTCGTCCTTCGACGTGCCCTTCTTCTTCGCCCACTGATCGAACTTGGCGCGCGCCACGAAGTCCATCATGCCGGGGCGCTTGCCGGTCGCGTCGCCGGCGCTGCCTTGCTTGAAGAGGGCGTAGAGCTCGAGGAGCGTGTCGTTGTCGGGGCGCTCGGGGAGGGTCTTCACGCGCTCCTGGGCGTCCGCGAACTGCTGGGCGAGGTCACTCATCGTCGGCTCCTTCCCCGGTCGGTGGGCCGGAGGCGAAGGTAGCACGCAGGATCGGCGCGGGCCTGCCCGGGCGAACGGGCGAGGAGGCCAAGGATGAAACGGCTACGTCTGGTGGTGATGGTGCTCGCGGTGTCGGTCGGGTGCTCGCGGCAGCCGCCGCTCGCCACCGTCCCGCACGTCGATCTGCCGCGCTTCATGGGCGACTGGTACGTGATCGCCAACATCCCCACCTGGGTGGAGGAAGGGGCGCACAACGCGGTCGAGAGCTACGCGCTCGCCCCCCACGGCAAGATCGCCACGACCTTCACGTTCCGCGACGGCTCGTTCTTCGGCCCCGAGAAGCGCTACACGCCGGTCGGTACGGTGGTGGACACCACCACCAACGCCACCTGGGGCATGCAGTTCGTGTGGCCCATCCAGGCCGAGTACCTCATCGTGTACCTGGACGACGCCTACACCCGCGCGATCATCGGCCGCACCGCCCGCGACTACGTGTGGCTGATGGCGCGCACACCCACGATCCCGGACGCCGAATACGCCGACCTCGTGAAGCGGATCGGCGACATGGGCTACGACACGACGAAGATCGAGAAGGTGCCGCAGCGCTGGTGAGCTCAGCCGCGCTCGTTCCGGCCCGCGGCTCGCTCGGGGAGTCGCAGCCCACCGAGCACGAAGCCGATCCACACGAACAGAATGGGCACGACCGGCACGAGCATCCGCAGGTAGGCGCTGAGCAGCGAGCTCACGCCGAGGTAGACCACGCCGACCGACAGCGCGCACCAAAGCGCGAGCGGGATACGGCGCACGTCGGTCAGCGCCACCCCGAGGCT
>CAYMQR010000262.1:0-7229 GCA_964392195.1 uncultured bacterium
ACCACCGGCGGCGTGCTCCACGCCGTCTCCCGCGACGGCCAGCCGCGCTGGAACGTGGCGGTCGACGGGCGCATCACGGGCGCCGCCACGGTGGTGCGCGACGAGCCGCGCCACCGCACCCTGGCGCTGGTCGGCTCCCACGGCGGGTTCCTCAACGCGTTCGAGGTCGGTGCCGACGGCGCCAAGCCCGCGTGGCGCTACGAGCTCACCGACCCGATCAACGGCGGCGTCGCGGTCGCCGACGGCCACGCCATCTTCGGCGCCTGCGACGCCCAGCTCCACGTGGTGTCGCTCGCCGACGGCCAGGCGGCGCGTGTCCTCGACGCCGGCGGGATCATCGCCGGGACCGTCACTGTGGACGGCGCCGACGTCTTCTTCGGCACGTTCAACGAGGAGATCGTGCGCGCGAGCTGGAAGGACGGCGCGGTGGCGTGGCGGTTCCGCGATCAGCCCTTCAAGTACGAGGGAAGCCCCGCGCTGACTGCAGAGCTGGTGCTGGTCGGCGGCCAGGACAAGGCGCTCCACGCGGTCGAGCGCGCGACCGGGCGCGAGCGCTGGGCGTTCGCGACCCTCGCCAAGGTCGACGGCGCGCCGGTCGTCGCGGGCGGCCAGGTGGTGTTTGGCTCCTTCGACGGCCGGCTCTACGTTCTGGACGTCGCGACCGGCGAGAAGCGGGACTCGTTCGAGGTCGGCGGCCGGATCGGCGGCTCGCCCGCGGTGATCGCCGGGCTGGTGGTGGTCGGCACCGAGTCGAACGACGTCTTCGCGCTGGGGGACCCGCCATGACCGAGCTCGACACCCGCCGGCCCGTGCCCCCCGCGCCGCAGCCGCCCGCGGGCGGCTATTTCGTCGCCAACTACCCGCCGTTCCAGTTCTGGTCGAGCGCCGAGCTGGGGGCCGCGCGGCGTGCGCTCGAAGCGCCGCCTCGCGCCGGCACGCCGCTCGGCCTCTACGTCCACATCCCGTTCTGCAGGAAGCGCTGCCACTTCTGCTACTACAAGGTCTCGACCGACCAGAACGCCGCCGAGGTGCAGCGCTACCTCGACGCGGTGCTGGCCGAGGCGCGGCGCGTGAGCGAGCTCGCCTTCGTCGGCGGGCGGCCGCTCAGGTTCGTGTACTTCGGCGGCGGCACGCCGTCCTATCTGTCGACCCAGCAGATCGGCCACCTCGCCGAGGGGCTGCGCGCCGCGTTCTCGTGGAGCGGCGTCCACGAGGTCACCTTCGAGGCCGAGCCCGGCACGCTGAGCGCCAAGAAGCTGGTCGCCATCCGCGACATGGGCGTCACGCGCCTCAGCCTGGGAGTCGAGAGCTTCGCCGACCACGTCCTGCAGGCGAACGGCCGCGCGCACCTCTCGGCGCAGATCCTCGCCGCCCACGGCTGGGCGCGGGACGCCGGGCTGCCGCAGGTCAACGTCGACCTGATCGTGGGGATGCTCGAGCAGAGCGCAGACGACTGGGACGAGGACGTCGCGCGGACGATCGCGCTCGACCCCGATAGTGTCACCGTCTACCAGATGGAGATCCCGTTCAACACCACGATCTACCGGCGCATGAAGGCCGAGGGCGGGCTCACCACGCCGATCCCCGACTGGCCGACCAAGCGGCGCTGGCTCGCGCGCGGCTTCGCGCGCCTCGAGGAGCGCGGCTACGCCCTCACCAGCGCCTACACCGCGGTGAAGGACCCGCGCCGGGTGCGCTTCACCTACCGCGACGAGCTGTGGCACGGCGCCGACATGATCGGCCTCGGCGTGGCGAGCTTCGGCCACGCAGGCGACACCCACTACCAGAACGTCAAGGACATCGAAGGCTACGTGCGCGCGGTCGAGAGCGGCGAGCTGCCGCTGGCGCGCGCCCTCGCCCTCACCCCCGACGAGGCGCTGGTGCGCGAGGTGGTGCTGCAGATGAAGCTCGGCCACCTCGACGTCGTCCATTTCCAGCGCAAGTTCGGCGTCGACGTGCGCGAGCGCTTCGCCGAACCGCTCGCCCGCCACCGCGACGCCGGGCTGCTCACCATCGAGGAGGGCCGGGTGACGCTCACGCGCGACGCGCTGCTGCAGGTGGATGCCATGCTACCGGCCTTCTACCGGCCCGAGCACCGCGAGGCCCACGCCGCGTGACCCGGCCGCCGCCGAACCGCGCGCCCTCCGCCGCCGAATCTCCTCCCCCGCCGCGAACCCCGCTCCCCGGACACCGATCGCCATGACCACACCCGCGCAGCGCTTCGACGCCATCGTCGTCGGCGGCGGCCCCGCCGGCTCCACCACCGCCGCCGTGCTCGCCGAGCACGGCCACCGCGTCGCGATCCTCGAGAAGACCCGGTTCCCGCGCTACCACATCGGCGAGTCGCTGATCCCGTACGGCTGGTTCGCCCTCGACCGGCTCGGGCTGGTGAAGCGCCTCGACGAGGCCGGCTTCAAGGTGCAGAAGCTGAGCGTGCAGTTCGTGAGCCTCGACGGCCGCAGCTCCACGCCGTTCTATTTCTTCAAGCACACCGAGCACGACTGCGCGCGCACCTGGCAGGTCGAGCGCGCCCAGTTCGACCAGATGCTGCTCGACAACGCCGTCGAGAAGGGCGCCGTGCTGTTCGAGGAGACCCAGGCCCGCAAGCTCCTCCACGAGGACGGCTTCGTGGTGGGCGTCGAGGCCACCACGGCGAGCGGCGCCACCACCTTCCGCGCGCCGATGACGATCGACGCCAGCGGCCGCGACGTGTTCGCCGCGGACCGCTACGGCTGGCGGATCCCCGACCCCTACCTGCGCAAGATCGCGGTGTGGAGCTACTACGAGGGCGCCAAGCGCGACCCGGGCGTGGACGAGGGCGCGACCACCGTCGCCTACGTCCCCGGCAAGGGCTGGTTCTGGTACATCCCGCTCGCCAACGACGTGCTGAGCGTGGGCGTGGTGGCCGAGCGCGACTACCTGCAACGCGACGGCGTGCGCGACCCCGACGCGATCTTCGCGCGCGAGGTCGAGCTGCAGCCGTGGATCCGCTCGCACGTCGAGGGCGCGCGCAAGATGGTGCCGTGCAAGACCACCAGCGACTACTCGTACCGCTCGCGCCACTGCGCGGCGAACGGGCTGGTGCTGGTGGGGGACGCGTTCGGCTTCCTCGACCCGGTGTTCTCGTCCGGGGTGTTCCTGGCGCTCCACACCGGCGTCCTCGCCGGCGACGCGGTCCACGAGGCGCTGGTGGCGAACGACGTCCGCGCCGCGCGCTTCGAGGACTACGGCACCACCGCGCGGCGCGCGATCGAGGCGATGCGGCGGCTGGTGTACGCGTTCTACGACGAGCAGTTCAGCTTCGGCGCCTTCCTCAAGGCCCACCCCGAGTTCCGCGCCGACATCACCGACTGCCTGATCGGCAACGTCCACAAGGACCTCGACCCGCTGTTCGCCGCGGTGTCGAGCTTCGCGAACGTGCCGGATCCCCTCGAGCACGGACAGCCGCTCCTCGCGGCGGCGGGGTGAGGCGGACGCCGCGCCGCCGCTCGCCGCATGTCGATCGTCCTCGTCACCCCCGGCACCGGCAGCTACTACTGCGGTAGCTGCATCCGCGACAACGCGCTCGCGCGGGCGCTGCGCCAGGCCGGTCGCGAGGTGCTGGCGGTGCCGCTCTACCTGCCGGTGGTGACCGACACCGACGACGCCACCGCGGGCGCGCCGATCCGCTTCGGCGGCATCAACGTCTACCTGCAGCAGCGCTCGGCGCTCTTTCGCCACACGCCCGCGTGGCTCGACAAGCTCCTCGACTCGCGCGCGCTGCTCGCCGCGGCGGCGCGCCGCGCCGACATGACCGGCGCCCACGACCTCGGCGCGCTCACGCTCTCGATGCTGCGCGGCGAGCACGGCCACCAGCGCAAGGAGCTCGACAAGCTCCTCGACTTCCTCGCCTCCACGCGCCCCGCGCCGAGCGTGGTGATGCTCTCGAACGCGCTGCTGGTCGGGCTGGTGCGCGGGCTGCGCGAGCGCCTGCGGGTGCCGGTGGTGGTGACGCTGCAGGGCGAGGACACGTTCCTCGACTCGCTCGCCGAGCCGCACCGCGCTGCTTCGTGGGCCGAGGTGCGGCGGCGCATCGATGAGGCCGACGCGTGCGTGGCCGTGAGCCGCTACTACGGCGAGCTCATGAAGCGGCGCCTGGCGCTCGACGGGGCCAAGCTCCACGTCGTACCGAACGCCATCGAGACCGCGCTCTACACCCCCGCCGAGCGCGAACCCGATCCGCCGGTGGTCGGCTACCTCGCACGCTTCTGCGAGGCGAAGGGCCTCGGCGCGATCGTCGAGGCGTTCGTGGCGCTCAAGCGCCGGCCCGGCTACGAGCGCACGCGCCTCGCCCTCGGCGGGGCGCTCGCCCCCGGCGACGACGTCTACCTCGAGCGCGTTCGCCGGCGCCTCGGCGAAGCGGGCGTGCTCGGCGACGTCTCGATCCACCCCGACCTCACGCTGGACGGCAAGCGCGAGCTCTTGCGTTCGATCTCGGTGCTGAGCGTGCCCGCCATGTACGGCGAGTCGTTCGGCCTCTATTTGCTGGAAGCGTGGGCCGCGGGCGTGCCGGTGGTGCAGCCGCGCGTCGCGTCGTTCCCCGAGCTGCTCCACGCGACGGGGGGAGGCGTGCTGGTCGAGAGCGACGCCGCGGAGGTCCTCGCCGACGGGCTGGCCTCGCTGCTCGGCGACCCGGACGAGCGCCGCCGCCTCGGCGCCGCGGCGCGCGCCGCCGTCCTCGAGCGCTTCGGCATGGAGCGGCTGGTCCGCGACGTGCTCGCGATCACCGACGGGCTGACCGGGCGCCGCGACGCGGCTCGAGCGCCGGACGCCGCGGCCGAGATCGGCGCAGCCGTGGCCGCCGCGGGAGGGAGGCGATGAGCGCGAGCCCCACCGACGCCGCGGCGCGCGAGCGCGTCGTCGCCGAGCAGCTCGCGCGGCTGCGCGCGCTGGTCGCGGAGATCGTCCCGGCCAACCGCTTCTGGAGCGAGCGCCTCGCCGCGTGCGGGCTGACCGCGGACGCGCTCACCGGCCTGGATGCGCTTCGCCGCCTGCCGCCGGTGACCAAGGCCGCGCTCGGCGAGGACCAGGCTCGACACCCGCCGTTCGGCACCAACCTGACCTTCCCGGTCGGCGACTACGTCCGCGTCCACACCACCAGCGGCACCACCGCCGAGCCGCTCGTGTGGCCCGACACCGCGGCGAGCTGGCAGTGGATGCTCGACCACTGGCAGGAGATCTTCCGCGCCGCCGGTGTCGGGCGTGGCGACGTGATCTTCTTCGCGTTCTCCTTCGGGCCGTTCCTGGGCTTCTGGACCGCGTTCGAGAGCGCGGTGCAGCTCGGCGCGCGCTGCCTGAGCGGCGGCGGCATGAGCTCGCGGAAGCGCCTCCACGCGATGGCGCTGGCGCGCGCCACGGTGCTGTGCTGCACGCCGACCTACGCGCTGCACCTCACCGAGACCGCCCGCGAGATGGGCCTCGCCGCCAGCGACCTCGCGCTGCGCACGGTGATCGTCGCCGGCGAGCCCGGCGGCAGCGTGCCGGCGGTGCGCAAGCTGGTGCGCGAGGGGCTGGGCGGTGAGGTGTTCGACCACCACGGCATGACCGAGACCGGGCCGGTGACCTACCAGTGCCCCGCCCGCCCCGGCGTGCTGCGCGTGCTCGAGCACGCGTACCTGGCCGAGGTCGTCGATCCCGCCACCGGCGCCCCCGCCGCGCCGGGCGGCGAGGGCGAGCTGGTGCTGACCACGCTCGGGCGCAGCGCCGCGCCGCTCTTGCGCTACCGCACCGGGGACCTGGTGCGGCCGGTCTTCGTCGACGACGACGGCGGCGGCGACGGCGTCCACCTCGCGCTCGACGGCGGCGTGCTGGCGCGCGCCGACGACATGGTGATCGTGCGCGGCGTCAACGTGTACCCGAGCGCCGTCGACGACATCGTGCGTTCGCAGCCCGGCGTCGCCGAGTACCGCGTCCACGTCGGCGAGCGGCGCGCCCTCACCGAGCTCACCCTGGAGGTCGAGCCCCGCGAGGGCGCGGAGGGCGACGCGCTGTGCGCCGCGCTCGCGGAGCGCTTCGCCGAGAGCCTGAGCCTGCGCATCCCGGTGCGGCTCGCGGCGCCGGGTGCGCTGCCGCGCTTCGAGATGAAGGCGCGGCGCTGGGTGCGCGCCGGCGCGACCGGGGCGGGACCGTGACGGCGGCGCCGCTCGTCATCGTGGACCGCGTGTCGCGCCGCTACGGCGGCGAGGGCGGCGCGCAGCTCGTCCTCGACGAGGTGAGCTTCACCCTGGAGCGCGGCGCGAGCATGGCGATCCAGGGCGCCTCGGGCGCCGGCAAGAGCTCGCTGCTCCACCTGATCGGCGCGCTCGATCGGCCCAGCTCGGGCTCGATCGTCCTCGACGGCGAGCGGCTCGGCGAGCTCGACGACGACGGCCGCGCCCGGCTGCGCGCCGACAAGCTCGGCTTCGTGTTCCAGGACCACCACCTGCTGCCGCAGTGCACCGCGCTCGAGAACGTGCTGGTGCCCACGCTCGCGCGTTCGCGCGCGGCGAGCGCCGAGGCGATCTCCCGCGCCGAGGCGCTGCTCGAGCGCGTGGGGCTCGCGGCGCACGCCCACAAGCGCCCCCACCAGCTCTCGGGTGGCGAGCGGCAACGCGTCGCCGTGGTGCGCGCGCTCGTCAACCGGCCGCTGCTCTTGCTCGCCGACGAGCCCACCGGCGCGCTCGACCACGGCGCCGCCGAGAACCTCGTCGAGCTGCTGGTCGAGCTCAACCGCGAGACCGGGCTCGCGCTGCTGGTCGTGACCCATGCCGCGAGCGTGGCGTCGCGCCTCGCCGAGGTGCTCGAGCTACGCGACGGCCGGCTCGCGCGGCGCGGAGCATGAGTGGTGGCATGAACGGCTGGCGGCTGGTGGTGCGCTCGCTGGCGCAGCACCGGCGCACCCACCTCGGCGTGGCGGCGGGCGCGGCGATCGCCGCCGCGGTGCTGGTCGGCGCGCTCGGCGTCGGCGACTCCCTCGAGCGCTCGCTGACCGAGCAGGCGCTGCGCCGGATCGGCGAGGTGCGCCTCGCCATGGACACCGGCGACGCCTCCTGCAGCTTCCTGATGAACCCGGCGACCCGGTCGTGGTCGCCGCGCATGATCGCCATGCTTGGCCTCGACCCAGCGAAGCTGCCGCCTATCCGCGATCCGCTCGACATCCTTGGGGCTGTCACCGCGGACGCGGCGGCGGAGACCGGGCTGCGACAGGGCAC
>CAYMQR010000263.1:0-7216 GCA_964392195.1 uncultured bacterium
CGACGACACCATCGTCGCGGTGCGCGAGAGCGCGCCGCTCGTGACGGTGCGCGTCCTGCTCGCTCATGGCGATCGGGAACCGGCGCGCCGCCTTCACGAGGCGCTCACGGTCGGCGGGCGCGAGCGTCTCGAGCGCCGAGCGCGCGAGCGCGAGGCCGCGCGCCACCTCGCCGGCGAAGGTCTGCACCAGCGCGCCGAGGGTGTTCGCGAACTCGCGATTGGCGAGCCACGGCGAATCCTCGGGGGCCGCCGCGAGCAAGCGCTCACCGTCGATCGACACCGCGGTCACTGCCAGCGACGCCGGCGCCTCGGGCGGATGACCGAGCCACTGTCCCGCGGTGCGGATGCGGAAGCCAGGATCGAGCGCGGGCGAGGCGTCGTCGAGGAGCCTGAGCGCGGCGAGCGGCTCGGCGAGCGTGCGGTTCACCACCTCGAGCCGCCACCGGTCCGCGGGCCGGAAGTCCTTCTTGAAGCCGAGCGCGCCCACGCCTTGCCCGAGCGTCTCGAACGCGACGTCGAGCGGCGGCCGCCCGCGCACGCCGGCGGGATCGGGCGCGGGGGGCAGGTTCCACGGCGCCAGCAGGCCGCCGGGTGGCCCGATCTTCTCGGGTGGCGGTGCGGTCTCGCGCGGCGGCAGCGTCGGCACCGACGCCACCTCGCGAGTCACGCACCCGCTCGCGAAGACGGAAAGCAGGACGACCCACGACGCGAGCGAGCCGACGCGCGACATGCGCGCGAGGCTACCACAGCGCTCCGCGCCGACCGCCGCCGCGCCGTGGCCCGGCACCGGCGGCCGTCGTATTCTTCGCAGCCGCTCGCCGCGCGCGCCACGTGCGCGCCGCGCTCGCCCACCCACCAACCGACATGGCTCGCCGCAAGCCCGCCGCCGGCCCCCCGTCGAGCGCCGCTCGTCACGCGGCGAACGGCCACGGCGGCGAAGTCGCTGACCCCGACGCGCGCCACGGCGCGGTGCTGGCGATCGCCGGCGGCGTGCTGATCGCGGCCAGCCAGTGGCTCGTCGACCCGCGCGCCGAGGCGGCGTTCGACGCGCCCAAACGCGGCGTGGTGCTCGTGGGTGGGGTGGTGGCGCTCGCGGCGCTCGGTCCACGCGCGCTCGGCGCCGGCGCGCTCGCCGCGCTCCGCGAGACGCGGGCGTGGGCGCGCGCCGCGCTCGCGCTCACGCTCGCCGCCCTGGGCTGGTCGCTGCTCTCCGCGCTGGCCGCGCCTCGCGCGGGGCTCGCGCTCGACGGCTGGCGCTCGCTGGTGCTGGCGGCTCCGCTGCTCGTGATCGGCGCGTCGCGCGCCCTCGACGGCCGCGGCGAGCGCGTGTTGCTGGGGACGTTCTGGGTCACCTCGGCGGTGACCGCGTCGCTCAGCCTCGCGCAGCGGCTCGGCGGGCTCACGCTCTTCGACGTCGCGCGCCTCGGCGGGCGCACGGGCGGGATCGCGCTGATCGGCAACGAGGGGTTGGTCGGCCTGGTCATGGCGCTGGCGGCGACGACCGCGGCGGCGACGCTGGCGGGTCCCGTCGGTGGCGGCGCTTCGCGCCGCGCGCGCGCCCCCGCCGCGGCGATGCTCGCGCTCGCCGTGGCCGCGCTCGCCGCGAGCTCGAACCTCACCGGCTGGCTCGCGCTCGTATCCGGCGTCGGTGTGGTCGCGATCCTGCGCTTCGGGCGGCGCGCCGTGGCGGGGGGATGCGCCGCCGGGGTGGCGCTCGGCGCGCTGGCGCTCGTCGTACCGCCCCTCGGCCACCGGGTCGCCGAGGTGACGCGCGCGGCGAGCCACGGCGACTGGAACGCCCTCCTCACCTACCGCCCGGTGGCGTGGCGGACGGCGCTCGAGATGACGCGCTCGGCTCCGTGGCTGGGGAACGGACCGGGGACCTTCGAGGCGGACTTCGTGCCGTTCCGGCTCGCCGCCGAGCAGCGGGCGCGCGCCCGCCTGGCCCTCCCGGGGGTGGGCGGCCACTTCGCCGCGGCCCACAACGAGCTCCTCGACGCGTTCGCCGCGACGGGAGCCGTCGGCGGGCTGCTCGCGTTCGGCGCGGTGGCGGCGCTCCTCGCCGGCTCCGCGCTGCGGTGCACGAGGCCAGCGCCCGCGCCTCGCCACGGGCTCCGCGAGCGGCTCACGTTCGCGACGCTTCTGTGCGGCGCGGTCGCCGCGCTCACCTGGTTCCCGCTCCAGTCGGCGGTGACACGGGTGCCGCTGCTCTTGGCGGCGGGGCGCGCATGGCGGGGACTTCGCGACGGCGCGGGCGAGCGCGAGCCCTCCTCCACCGCGCCGCGCGCCGCGCGTCCGCTCGGGCTCGCGCTGCTGGCCGGGCTCGCGATCGTCGCGCTGCCCGAGCTTCCGCGCTACGCCGCCGAGCGCCGCACGTACACGGCGACCGCCCAGGCGAGCGCGCTCTTCGCCGCGAACGCTCCAGCGCCGTCGCCGGCGCTCGTCGCGCGCATCGCCGCGGCGGCGGCGAGCGCCGCGCGCTGGATCCCGGGCGACACCCGCGCGCTCACGGCGAGCGCGGCGGCCGCGCTGGTGAGCCGCGACGGCGCGCTCGCGCTGCGCCGCTACCAGCTCGCCGCGGCGCGCGCCGAGCGCGCCGAGATCGACCTCAACGTGGGGCGCGCCTTCGCGATGCTGGATCGGCGCCCGGAGGCGCTCGCCGCGTTCGTGCGCGCGGTGTGGCTCGCGCCGGTGCTGGCGTCCGAGCTGCCCGCGGCCGCGGGGCCGCTGGTCGCGGACGAGATCGCGCGCCGCGAGGCGCTGCTCGCGAGCGGCTCACCGGACGCCATCCCGCCCGCCGCGGCCGTCGAGGCGCCATGAGCTCGTCGAGTGCGCCGCCCTCCGGCTCGGCGCCGAGGCTCTCGGCCCATCCCGAGCGTGCGCCGTGGCAGCTCGTGGACGTCGCGATCGCGGCGGCGTCGATGTACGCGGCGCACCGGCTGTCACCCACCTACCTCACCGATCCCGGCGCCACCCCCGCGCTCCAGGTCTCGCTGGTCCACGTCGCGGCGATGATGGCGGCGGGACACGCGGTCGGCCTCTACGATCCGGCGGTGGCCCGCTCGCGCTCGCTGGCGCGGCGGCGCGGGGTCGCGGCCGGAACGCTCGCGATCCTCGGCACGCTGCTCTTCTTCTACGTGGTCCGTTACGCGCCGATCGGCCGGTGGATCGCGGCGCTGGGCTGGATCGGCACGACGGCGGGTGTGCTGGCGTGCCGTGAGCTCGCCTATCGGCGCGGCGGGGCCACACCGCGCGTGGTGCTCTTCGTCGGCGATGGACCGCTGGTGCGCGCGACCGTCGCAGCGCTGGCACGGGTCGGCGCCGCTTCGTTCCGGGTGCTGCCGCGAGCGATCGAGCCATCCACGGCCGACGGTCGCCTCGCCGAGGTGCTGCGCGAGCGCTGCGCGGCGAGCGGCGTGGACGACCTCGTGGTCCCCAACGCGCCCGAGGCCCTCGAGCCGTGGCTCGCTCCGGCGCTGGGTTGCCTCGAGCTCGGCTGCAGGATCCTCACCGAGGCCGACTTCTACGAGGAGGTGCTCGAGCGCGTGCCGGTCGAGCACGTCCCGGGGGACTGGCTGCTGAGCCGCGGCTGGGACACGTCCGACCCGTGGCGGGAGATCGCCAAGCGCGCCACCGACGTCGCGCTGACCCTCGCGGTCGCGCCGCTCGCGCTGCCGCTGGCCGCGCTCGCCGCCCTCGCCATCCACCTCGACGACCGCGGGCCCGCGCTCTTCCCGCAGCGCCGCGTGGGGCGGTTCGGCCAGCCGTTCACGATGTGGAAGCTACGCACCATGAGACCCGAGGCCACGCCCGGATCGGCGCGCTGGACGCGCGAGAGCGACCCGCGCCTCACGCGCGTGGGCCGGCGGCTGCGCGCGCTACGGCTCGACGAGCTCCCGCAGCTCGTGAACGTGTTGCGCGGCGAGATGTCGTGGGTGGGTCCACGCCCCGAGCAAGCGGAGATCGTCACCGAGCTGGAGCGGCGCATCCCCTACTACGCCTGGCGTCACCAGGTGCGGCCCGGCATCACCGGCTGGGCGCAGCTCCGCCTGCCCTACGCGGGCTCGATCGACGAGGCGCGCCACAAGCTCGAGCTCGACCTCTACTACATCCGGCACCGCTCGTGGTGGCTCGACGCGGGGATCGTGCTGCGCACGGTCACGTCGTTCGCGCGCGGCGCGCGATGAGCGAGGCGCTCCGGCCGAGGCTCTCGGTGATCGTGCCGACGCACGACACCCGCGACCTCACCCTCGCCTGCCTGCGCGCGCTCGACGCGAGCCGTGACCTCGCGCCGTTCGAGGTGGTGGTCGTGGACGACGCGAGCCGCGACTCGACGGCCGAGGCGGTCGCCGCGGCCCACCCGCGCGCGAAGGTCGTGCGGCTCACGCCGAACCGCGGCTTCACCGTGGCGGTGAACACCGGCGCGGCCCACGCACGAGGCGACGTGCTGCTGCTCCTCAACTCCGACACCGAGGTCGCTCCCGAGGCGCTCGCGCGGCTGGTGTCCGCGCTCGACGCCGACCCGCGCCTCGGCGCGGCGGGCGCGGCGCTCGTCTACCCGGACGGCGCGCCGCAGTGGTCGGCGGGGCGCGAGCCGTCGCTCGTGTGGCTCTTCGTGTCGAGCGCGGGGCTCGCCGAGCTGGCGCGGCGGGTGCCAGGCTACGCGCGCTGGCGCGCGCGGGCGCGCGGCGAGGCGGGCGCGGACGGCGGTGCGCCGCGGGCCGTGGGCTGGGTGCCGGGCGCCGCGGTGGCGGTCCGACGCCGTGCGTGGGACGAGGTGGGCGGCTTCGACGCGTCGTTCGCGCTCTACGCGCAGGACCTCGACCTGTGCGTGCGGCTGCGGCGCGCCGGCTGGGGCGTGGCGCTGGTGCCCGACGCTCGCGTGGTCCACCACCTCGGCGCCACCATCGGCGCGCTGCCCGAGGCCTCGGCGAGCCGCGCACACACGGCGCTCTCGTGGTGCGATCTGGTGCGGTGGGCGAGCAAGGCCCACGGTGTGGCGTTCGGTCGCGCCGCCAAGGGCGCGCTCCTCGCCGGCGCGCGGCTGCGGCTGGTGCTCGCTGCGCTCGGCGCGGTGGACGCCGAGGCGCGCGCGGGCGCCGCGCACCGCGCCGCGATGGCCGCGCTCTCCGCCTTCGACGTCACGGCGAGCTCGGCGGCGCGCTGAGCGCCGCGCCCAGGCGGCGCCAGTCGTCGGCGATCCCCGCGGGATCGTGGTGGCTGCGCAGCACGCGGCGTCCTCCCGCCACGAGACGCGCTCGCCGCGCCGGGTCGGCGGCCAGGGCCTCGAGGGCCGCCAGCATCCCGGCCGCGTCGTCCGCCACGAGCAGGTCGTCGCCCTGCCGGCACGCGAGCCCGGCCGCCGCCGCCCGGCTCGCGATCACCGGCGTGCCACGCGCCCACGCCTCGAGGATCTTCATGCGCACGCCGGACGCGACGCGAAGCGGCACCAGCAGCACGCCGTCGACGGCGAACGCCTCGCAGCTCTCGCACGGCGACGGATGGAAGTGGAGCCTCCCTTCGTCGACGCGTCCGAACGCTCCGGCGCCGCCGAAGGCATGGAGCTCGACGGTCGCGTGGCGGCGCTCGACCTCGGGCCAGATCCGCTCCAGGAACCAGCGCGCGCCGTCCCGGTTGGGCAGCCAGCCGTCGACGCCGAGCAGCGTGAGCGGCGGCTCGCCGGAGAGGCGCCGCTCCCCCGCCGGCAGCTCGGCCGGGAACGGCGCGCCGATCCACTCGACGCGGGCGCCGCGGCCGGCGAGCGCTGCGAGCGCGTCGCGGTCGCGCGCGCTGAGCGCCACCGTGACGTCCGCGGCCATCACCGCCAGACGCTCGTCGGCGCGCACCCGGCGCGCCTCGAGCGCGAGCCACGGCGCGAGCGGCACGCGCGCGGTGGACGCCAGGCCCGACCACAGCTCGCTCTCGACGTTCTGGGCGCGCAGCACCATCGGCACCCGGCCGCACGCGGCCGCGCACGCCATCGCCACGAGCTGTGGCTGCTCGACCACCACCACGTCGGTGCGCACGCGCTCGATCTCCGCGGCGATGGTGGCGCCGAGCTCGGGGTGGGCGTGGCGGGTGAACGTGATCGAGCGCCTCGCGGCGAGCCCGGCGAGAGCGCCCGCGAGCCAGCCTCGCGCCGGGGACGTCACGGCCACGAGCACGCAGCCGGCGCGCCCGGCGGCCTCGATGCTCGGCCGCGCGTCGTCGTCGCGACCGCGCGCGGCCACCACCGTCACCGATTCCCCGCTCGCCGCGAGCGCGGTGACCGTCTGCTCGACCAGCAGCCGCCCGCCGTCGTGCGGCGGCCACGGCATCTTGGTCGTGACCCACAGCCACCTCACGGAGACGCTCCGCGGCCGCGGCCCCGCGCGGCGGCCAGCCACGCCGCCTCGAGCGCCGCGACGCGCTCGTCCCAGCCGTGGCGCTCCTCGACCAGCGCTCGCCCCGCGCGCGCGAGCCGCGCGCGGAGCGCGCCGTCTCCGAGGAGCCGGCTCACCGCCGCCGCGAACGAGCTCGCATCACCCGCCACCAGCAGATGCCGGTCGCTCTCGGCGGCGAGCCCGGCGACCGCGTCCGGCGTGGCGATCACCGGCGTCGACGCGGCGAGCGCCTCGAGCACCTTGAGCGGCTGACCGGAGCCCGCGCGCAGCGGCGCCACGGCCACCTCGGCGCTCGCGAGCCGGCGCGCGAGGTCCGCGACCGGCCCCACCACCTCGACCCCCCGCGAGCGGCGCGCCGCGCGCACCAGCCGCCGGTGGGGACGCGCACCCACCAGCGAGAGCGCCGCGTCGGGTCGCGCAGCGAGGACGCGCGGCCACACCTCGGCGAGGAGCCAGCACGCCGCGTCCACGTTCGGGAAGTAGCCGAGGTTGCCGGTGAAGACCACCGAGCCCGGCTCCCGCGGCGCCCCGCTCGCCGCGAAGCGCGCGAGGTCGACGCCGTTCGGGTTCACGGCGAGGCGCGGGTGGGCTCCGATCGCGAGGCGGTCGCGCTCGGTCACCACCGTGAGGTGGTCCCAGCGCTCGAGGAGCGCCCGCTCGAGGCGCGCGAGGCGCCGCGCCTCGAGCGCCGCCAACCACCCGACCGGCGGCGCCTCCCGCGCGGCCCGCTGCGCCATGTTGAGCGACAGCGCGTCGATCAGCTCCGCCGCCCGCGGCCGGCCGGCCGGCAGCGCGCGCTCGACGGCCGGCGCGACGCGCGCGAGCTGGACGTG
>CAYMQR010000264.1:0-7216 GCA_964392195.1 uncultured bacterium
CGCAGGATTGAGGTCCGGCGGCGTACCGGGAACCACGCCGGCGGCGATGTAGCGAAGTCTCGTATCGCCAGCCGCGCGGGCGCGCGGCCCTCCGGACGGGGGGCACGCGCCGCCCGCGCATCGTCGATGATTCGTCGCGCGGGGGCTCGTCCCCCGCCGGTCACGCCCGGTCGGCGCGGCGGGCTGGGGTCACAGGATCCGCGCGCGCTCGAACAGGGTGCGCGCGGCGAAGCGCGCGTTCCCCACAAGGTAGCGCCGCCACAGCCGCCGCGGCTCGAGCGCCATGCGGTGCAGCCACTCGATCCCGAGCGTCATCATCCAGCGCGGCGCGCGCGCGTGGCGTCCCGAGTAGAAGTCGAACACTCCACCCACGCCCCACGCGAGCGGCGCGCCGAGCCGCTCGGCGTGGCGCAGGATCCAGCGCTCCTGGCGCGGGCTGCCCATGCCCACCAGGCACGCGGCGACGCCGAGCCCGCGGATGCGCTCGACGAGCGCCGCCTCGTCCTCCGCGCTCGCGAAGAAGCCCGGGTGCGTCCCCGCCACTTCGAGGCCGGGCGCCAGCGCGGCGAGGCGGCGCGCCGCCTCGTCCGCCACGCCGGGCTCGCCGCCCACGAAGAAGAGCCGTAGGCCGCCGGACGCCGCCACCCTGCAGAACTCCGGCAGGAAGTCGCTCGCGGTGACGCGCTCGGCGAGCGGCATACCGAGCGCGCGCCCGGCCCACACCAGCCCGATGCCGTCCGGGTAGACGAGGTCGAAGCGGCGCAGCTCGTCGACGAAGCCGCGCTCGTCGCGGAGCTGGTTGATGGTGTGCGGGTTGGCGTAGGTGGCGAGGAACGGCGCGCCCGCCGGCTGCGCCGCGAGCTCGCCGCGCGCCGCGCGCGCCAGCACCGCCACCGTCGCGGCGGTGTCGAGGGTCGAGATCGGCAGCCCGAAGAGGCTGGCGCTCGGGACCGATCGCGCGAGCGCCGCCTGGCCCACCCGCCCGCCGCCGGGCCCGCGCCTCAAGCGGGCGCGGGCTCCGAGTCGCCGGTGCGTCCCCGGCCGAGGAAGTCGCGGATGTGGCCCGCCATCGCCCACGCGCCGCGCGCCAGGTACGAGACGTCCTCGCGGCTGCGGATGCCCAGGAAGCGCCGCGCCACGTGCTCGGGCCGGAACGAGAGCTGGTAGAAGCGCCGGCACCAGTCGAGGATCTCGGCGGAGGTGAGGCCCTCGCTGCGCAGGATCGGCTCGCGCATCCCGAAGCGGTCGTAGTCGCGCGGGTCGCACAGGAGCCAGCCCTGCTCCACCGCCTGACGGTAGAGCGGCGTGCCGGGGTACGGGATCAGCACCGTCGACTGGAGCATCTCGATCGCGCCCTCGCCGTAGAGCTCCTCGACCAGCCCGAAGGTGTGCTCGAGGTCGGCGCGGGTCTCCCACGGGTAGCCCACCATGATGGTGAGGTGGATCTCGAGGCCGTGCTTCTTGGCGGCCTGGCAGCCGGCGCGCACTTGCTCGGGCGTGGTGCCCTTGCGCAGCCGGCGTAGCGTCTCGGGGCTCATCGACTCGAGGCCGAGCTTGAGCTTGCGGAAGCCGGCGCGCGCCATCTTCTCGGCGGTCGCGTCGGTGAGCGCGTCGAAGCGCATGTTGCACGAGAAGAGCAGCTTGTCGGCGAGCCCGCGCTCGACCATCCCCGCGCTGAACTGGTCGAGCCAGCGGCCGATCGGCAGCGTGCCGGTGTCGTCGAAGATCTCGCGCGCGCCGTGCTCGGCGATCAGGTACTCGAGCTCGTCGAGGACGTTCGCCGGGGTGCGCGCGCTGAACGAGTCCGCCGGGTAGAGCGTGGTCCACGAACAGAAGGTGCACACTCCCCAGTGGCAGTCGCGCCCCGCCATGATGCGGAAGAAGGGTTTGCGCTTCCACCACTTCTCCGAGTAGCGGAAGCCCTCGGTGAGGCGGCGGTCGATGAACGGCAGCGGGTCGAGGTCGACCGGCACGATCGCCACCGCCGTGTGCTGGATCGCGTCGCCGTCACGCCAGTAGACGTTGGTCGGCATGTCGCCGCGCCCGCCGAGCGCCCGGGCCAGGTCGCGCAGCGTGAGGTCGTAGTTTCCGCCCACCACCGCGAAGTCGATCGGGCTCTCGCGGAAGCTCTCCTCGGGCAGCGCGGTCACGTGATCGCCGAGCAGCACGAAGCGCGTCGCAGGGAGCCGCCGCTTCGCCTCCGCGAACCACCGCCAGTGGCGCTTCACCACCGGAGTCTTGGTCTCGCACACGACCAGCTCCGGCGCCTCGCGTTCGAGGCGCGCCCAGTGCTCGTCCGCAGTCAGCCCCTGCGCGACGGCGTCGTCCCACACCACCTCGTGACCGTCGTGGGCGAGCAGCGTCGCCGCCTGCGCGGGGACGATCGGGAACAGGTACGACGGGTGGGTGAACCACTGGAACTGACGGTTCTGCGTCAGCATCGGCACGCCCGGACCACCGAGCGGCGGGTAGGTGATGGCGATCTTCATGGGGTGGCGGGTCGGGGCGTCACCCGGAGCGCGGGCTCGCGCTGGCGTCACGGTCGGGAAGCGCGGGCGCCCAGCTCCTCAAAGGCATCGAGGGTTTGTCGGGCCGTCGTCTCCCAGCGGAAGCGGCGGGCTCGAGCGCGTCCACGCTCGACGAGCGCGGCCCGTCGCGGTGGATCGGAGAGCAGGCCGAGGATGGCACAGGCGGCGGAGGCAGGCGAGGCGACGGGCAGTGGCAGGTAGGCGTCGCCGAGCATCTCGGGGAGCGCGCCCGCCGCAACCGCGGCCACCGGGCAGCCGCACGCCATCGCCTCGAGGGGCGTGAAGCCGAAGCCCTCGTGGAGCGCCGCGGTGACGTAGAGGGTGGCGCGGCGGTAGAGGGCGCGCAGCCCTTCGTCGCTCACGCCGGTGACGAACTGGACGTGGCGCGCGAGATCGAGGCGCCGCACCCGCTCCTCGATCGCCGGGAAGAACCGATCGCGGACGCCCGCCACCACCAGCCGCGGCGCCGCCGCGTCGGCGCCCGCGGCGCGCGCCAGCTCGGCGACGATGTCGATCAGCCCCTCGACGTTCTTCTGCGGGCGGGTGTTGCCGACGTGGAGCAGGTACCCCCGCTCGGGATCGACCCCCGCGGCGGCGAGCGCGGCGCGGTCGCGGCCGGGATCGGCCTCCTCGCGGAAGGTGTCGGCGAGCCCCTCGTGCACCACCCGGAAGCGCCCGGCGTCGAAGCCGTACTCGGCGATCACGTCGTCGCGGGTCCACGCCGAGCCGGCGAGGATGAGGTCGGCGGCGCCGAACGACCACCGGTAGGCACACCGGTAGAAGAGCCGCGACGCGAGCGCGAGGGCGGCGCCCCGTCCGGCGTGGAAGCGCTTCACGCGCAGCGCCTGGAGGTCGTGGGCGGTCACCACCGTGCGCTTCGCGGCGCCGATCGGCAGCAGCGGGAAGAACGCGTGGAACACCTCGACGCCCTCGCGGCGCGCGAGCGCCCCGAGGCGCAGCACCGTGCCGGGCGACATCGGCAGGAACGGCACCGGCACCTCGCGGACGTGGCGGGTCTCGTCCGTGCCGCCGCCAGCGGTGACCAGCGGCGCGGGCAGGTCGTCGCGGCGGAACACCACCAGCTCGTGGCCGCGCTCGCGCGCCAGCGGCACCAGGTGGCGCACCAGCTCGACGCTGTAGCGGCCGATACCGTGGACGTGGCTCGGGTAGACGTAGCGCGCGTCGAGACCGATCCGCATCCGAGCCTCGCCCGTTCCGCCGCGCCGCGTGCCCGCCGCCACCGTGGCGCGGCTCAGCGCCCCACCCGCCGCGCCACCTCGGCGTAGACGACCGCGGTCTGGGTCGCGATCTCCTCCCACGAGGTGCGGGTCGCGAGCTTGCGTCCGGCGCCGCCGAGCTTGCGGCGCAGCGCGCCGTCGTCGCGCAGCCTGAGCAGCGCCGCGACCAGCCCCGCCGCGTCGCCGGCCTCGACCAGCAGCGCGGGCGCGTCGCCGTCGCTCCACCCCGAAGGCAACCGCGGCCCGGCGGTGGTCACGATCGGCAACCCGTGCGCCATCGCCGCGAGCACCGAGCCGCGCCGCGCCGACGCTCCGTCGGCGAACGGGAACACCGCGGCGTCGGCGGACGAGAGCAAGGCGCTCAGCTCGGCGGCGGGCAGGTGCGCGAGCCGGCGCAGCGCGCCGTCGCTCTCGGCGGCGTGGAGCGCGTCGAGGTCGCGGCGCGGGCGCGAGCGGCCGGCGCGCGGCGGTGCCTCGCCCACCACCGCCACCTCGACGCCGTCGCTCGCCAGCCAGCGGCTCGCCTGCGCCAGCACCGCCAGCCCGCGGTCCTCGTCGAGCAGCCCGAAGTGGACCACCAGGAAGGCATCCGGCGAGAGCCCGCGCCGCCGCCGCACCGCGGCGGTGTCGACGTGGCCTGCGCTCGGCAGGATGTTGGCGGCGATCGGGATCACGCGCCGCTCGGCGCGCTCGACGCCCGGCCCGCCGAGCGCCGCGCGCTCGTCGAGCTCGTTGGTGAAGATCACGCCGTCGCTCGCCACCAAGTCGAGCCACGCGCGGGTGCGGAAGCGCCGGCTGCGCTCGCCGAACTCGTGCAGCGTGGTGACGATCGCGGGGCGGCGTCCGTCGCGGCTCGCGCCGCGCGCCACCCACGGGATCACGTTGGCGAGGCCGCCGCGGTCCTGCGCGCCGAGGCGCGACGGATACATGAGGTGGAGCACGTCGGGGGCGAGGCGCAGGATGGCGTCGCGGAGCCGCTCGATCTCGTCGAGGCGCCAGCCCTCCATCAGGCGGTGGACCTCGACGCCCGGCGTGGGGTGCGTGGGCCCGGTGCCCACCGAGGTCAGCACGTCGAGGCGCTCGAGCTCGCGCAGCCGCGCCAGCTCGCGGGCGAGGCGCTCGGTGTAGTCGCCCACCCCGCACACCTGATCGGGGTAGCTGCCGCTGACCAGGAGGACGCGCATGGAGGATGGGTCCCGACGAGGCCGCGATCAGCGCGCGCGCCGCACGGCGCGATAGACCTCGGCGGTGGCCGCGGCGCAGCGTTCCCAGCCGAGCTCCGCGGCGCGCGCCCGGCCCGCGCGCACGCGCCGCTCGCGCTCGCGCGGGTCCTCGCGGAGCAGCGAGTCGAGCGCCTTGGCCAGCGCGCGCGGCTTGGCGGGCGCGGGCACGCGCTTCGCGAACGAGCTCGCGAGCTCCTCGAGCGCCGGGATCGCCGTGCACACCACCGGCACGCCGCACGCCGCCGCCTCCAGCACCGGCAGGCCGAATCCTTCGTGATTGGACGGGAACACGAACGCGCGCGCGCCTCGGTAGATGGCCGGAAGGTCGGCGCGAGCGACAGTGCCGGCGAGGTGCACGCGCACCGCCGATCCCGCCGTCTGCTCGCGGATCGCCGCCAAGCTACCAGCATCGGGGCCGACGATCACGAGCGGCGGCGCGGCGGCCCGGATCTCGGCGAGCGCCGCGGCGGCGGGGACGAGCACCTCCACTCCCTTGCGGCGATCGAGCGCCCCGACGTAGAGCACGTAGTCCGCCGACAACCCGTGGCGCGCGCGGACGTCGCCGTCGTCGGCCGCGGGCTCGGCGTGGAAGTCGGCGTCCACGCCGTACGGCACCACGTGCACCGGACGGGCGAGCTCCGGGAAGTGCCGGGCCAGCGCGCGCGCGGTGGCGCGGCTCGGCACCAGCACCGCCGCCGCCTGCGCGAGGCTCGCCGCGAACCAGCGCGCCAGGAACTGCCGGAGCGGCGGCGCGACGCCGGCGGGCTCGTCGCACCACGCGAGGTCGTGGACGCTCAGCACCACCTTCGCGGCGCGCGCGCGCGGCGCCAGCAGGTCGGTGGCGTGGAAGACGTCGAGCGGCCCGGTGAAGTCCTCGATGCCGCCCACGGCGCGCGCGAGCCAGAGCTGGTTCAGGAGGCGGCGCGGCACCCGCGTGTGCGCGACGCGGATCCCGGCGAGGTCGACGCCGTCGAGGCGGGGCCGCGCGAGCGAGAGCTGGTTCACCCAGCCGCGGAGCTCCACGTCCGCGCCGAAGGCGGCGCGCGCGCCGAGGAGCCCGCGCACGTAGCTGCCGATGCCGGCCGCGCCGCGGGCGATGGGCGTGAGGTCGACGCCGATGCGAAGCGGCTCCTCGCTCACCGCCGCTCCTCGGCGCGCGCCGCGCCGGCGAGCGCGAGCCCGGCGAGCGCCATCACCGGATACGCGGCCGGCCGCTCGGTGAGCGCGTGGAGGAAGAGCGCCGCCACCGCGAGCGCGCACCAGGCTGCGAGCGCGTCCGCGCCGCAGCCGCCCGCGGGGCGGTTTCGCAGCGCGCGCGCCAGCGCCCGCGCCACGCTCGCGACGAAGCCCGCCACCAGCACCAGCCCCACCACGCCGTACTCGACGCCGAACTGGAGGTAGCTGCTCTCGGTCACGAGGCCGGCCGCGCCGAGGACGCGCACCGAGACCTCGCCCGCGCGTCCCGGCCCGAGCCCGAGCGGGTGATCGGCGATCGTCCGCACGCCACGCAGCCACGCCTCCCAGTGGCGCGGCGACGAGGTGTCGGTGGCGGCGCCGGTCGCGGTGTCGCGGGTCCACGCCGCGAGGCGCGGCGCGAGCGGCAGCGTCAGGAGCGCCGCCGCGGCGAGGGCCACCGCCAGCGCGCGGCGCACGCCCGGCTCACGCCAGCGAACCGCGGCGACGATCGCCACGCCGAGTACCAGCCCGATCCACGCGCTGCGCGTGAAGCTCGCGAGCGACGCCACCATCGCGAGCGCCGCCGCGGCGGCGAGGCGCGCGCGCTCGCCGCGCGGCCGCGCGGCCGCGAGCGCGCCATCGAGGGCCACCAGCGCCGCCACCGCCAGGAAGAGCCCTGCCGGCAGCGGATCGAGGAAGGTCGAGGTCAGCCGGAAGTGCTCGTAGCCCGGTACCTTGAAGTCGCGCGGCCCGCCGTAGCCCACCGCCGCATACCAGCGCGGGCCGATCCACGCGAGCTGCACGAAGCCGAACCCGGCGAGCGCGCTCCCGAGCACCACCACCGCGCGCCGCACCCGCGCGGCGTCCACGAGCCGCGCGCGCGCCGCGCCGAACGCGATCGCGAGCAGCGCGAACGGCCCCAGGTCCGCGGCCCAGCCGCGCACCGCGAGCCCCACGCCCACGCCGTGGCGCGCCAGCGCCACGGCGCTCTGCGCGGCGATCCACGCCAGGCCCGCGGCGGACCACCGAAGCGGCGGCGCCCAGCGCCGCG
>CAYMQR010000265.1:0-7210 GCA_964392195.1 uncultured bacterium
CCACGATGGCGTCGTTGCAGTCGAGCTCGGGGTGATCGCAATACACCGACGCCGGGTTGCCGTAGCCATCGCCGTCCGCATCGCTGCAGGTGCACTCGGGGAGGCTCGCGCACTCGGTGTCCGCGCAGTCGGCGGCGCCGTCGAGGTCGTCGTCGATCCCGTTGTCACAGACCTCCGCGGGCGGAGCGCAGGCCGGGTCCATGGCGCAGTCGGCGTCGACGCAGTCGATCAGACCGTCGAAGTCGTCGTCGGAGCCGTTGTCGCAGACCTCCGGCGGCGGCTCGCAGATCGGGTCGGCGGCGCAGTCCGCGTCCGCGCAGTCGGCGGCACCATCGAGGTCGTCGTCGAGGCCGTTGTCACAGACCTCGGTCGGTGGCGCGCAGATCGGGTCGTCCGCGCAGTCGGTGTCGGCGCAGTCGATGGCACCGTCGAGGTCGTCGTCGGCGCCGTTGTCGCAGGCCTCGGCCGGTGGGGGGACGCACCCCGGGTAGGCGGCGCAGTCGGCCGTGTCCGCGCAGTCGATCAGGCTGTCCGCATCGTCGTCGACGCCGTTGTAGCAGAGCTCGACGCCCTGGCAGTCCCCGTCGCCGGCACAATCCGGATCGAAACAGTCGACGAGGCCGTCGCTGTCGTCGTCGAGGCCGTCGCTGCACGCGCTCTCGGGCTCCTCGACCTGGCACGAGCTCGAGCAGCCGTCGCCGTCCGTGGTGTTGCCGTCGTCACAGTCCTCGTCGGGGCCGAGGAGGCCGTCGCCGCAGGTGCCGAGCTGGCACGAGTCGTCGCAGTCGTCGCCGGCGCCCGGGATCGCCGGATCGCACTCCTCGTCGGGATCGAGGACGCCGTCGCCGCAGGTCTCGAGCGTGCAGTCCGCGCGGCAGCCGTCACCGTTCACGGTGTTGCCGTCGTCACACTCCTCGCCGGGATCGAGCGTGCCGTTGCCGCAGGTCGGCGAGACGCAGTAGGGGCTGCTCGAGCAGTCCGGGTCGGTGCAGTCGATGAGGCCGTCGCCGTCGTCGTCGCTGCCGTCGTTGCAGAGCTCGGGCGGCGTGGTCGAGAAGCTGCCGCCGCGGATGAAGACGTTCGAGTCCCACACGTGGTCGGAGGCGTCGGCGATCGCGAGCTTGATGTGGTTCGGAACGTTCGGGTTGACGGCGGCCTGGCACACCAGGGTCTGGGTGACACCGTCCATCTCGGTGTCGATCGAGCCGCCGCCGTCCTGCAGGTCGTTGTTGAGGTAGAGGTTCGAGTTGGGGCCGCCGCCCCCGTACGGGTTGCCGTTGTTGATGGTGTCGATCGACACCGGCACCGCCGGGTTGCCGACCACGGCGCAGTTCTGGCCGTTGATGAAGAACCCGAACACGTCGTCGAAGCCGGTGTTGATCCACTCGTTGTACTCGTCGGAGGCGAACACGTACTCGAAGTACACCGTGGACGCGTTGGGCACGAAGTCGAACTCGAGCACGGTGGCGTCGTAGGTGACGTACGTGCCGATCAGCGCGTCGAGGTCGGCGTCGCCGTTCAGGCCGTTGTCGGCGGAGATGTCGTCGGTGACGTTCGGCCCGGTGACGTTGGCGATGCTCCCCGAGCTCAGGATCACTCCCGACGGGAACGAGATGATGCCGGTGCCGCCCGCGAACGTGCCGGCCGCGGTCGGCGCGCCCGTGTAGGTCACGTTGGAGATCGTCACGCCCATCCCCACCAGCGACTCGGCCAGGTTGTAGGGCGTGAGCGGCGAGCCGGTGCCGGTGAGATCGTTGGTGGTGAACGAGCCCACCGCGCGCGTGATCGGGCGGAGCGTCGTGCCGACGCGCTTGGGCAGTTCGGCGAGCGCCTTCGGTGCCGCGCTCTCCGCTGCCGTGGAGGCGCCGGCCGTGAGCAGCGCCGCCACCGCGACCAGGGCGCCGACCCGGGCGGAGACCGAGCGCCGCCCGCCGTTTCGATCCGCCCGCCACCGGCGAGCCGTGTGCTTCGTCTCCATGGCTTACCCCTCCCGTCCGCGGCGACCCCGACGTGGGCGACGCGGACGCGTTCCGATTCGCGTCCAGCCTGAAGGCAAAGGCCGGTCGGTTCCATCCGACATTGGTCGCGTCACGGCACCCGCCTCTCGCGCGGGCCCGTTACTCACATGTGTTGGACGTCGCTCGGCGGGCTCGTGTGACCGGGGTCACGGCGAAGCCACGAACGAGTCCGTGATCGGGGCGCTCCGCCGGACTCTTCCTTTCCATCGTTCCGGGGCGCGCCTACCCTCGCGCTTCCCGGCGGGAGGAGCACATGGCCAAGAAGGTGGTGAGCGAGAGGCGGCTCGACCCGAAGAAGCGCCGACGCGCGCGCAAGCACGAGGTCTTCCGGATCGAGGAAGTGCCGCGCGTCGAGTGGCGGGCCGGCGACAAGTACGGCGGTGTGGTCCGCTCGCTCGGCGAGTTCGGCCGCGCCGAGCGCGTGGGCGTGGTGATGGAGGAGGTGATGCCGGGGCGGTGGAGCAGCACGTTCCACTGGCACACCCTCGAGGAGGAGCACGTGTGGGTGCTCGAGGGCACCGGCGTGATGCGGATCGGCGAGCGCGAGGTGCCGGTCCGCGCCGGCTCGTACGTGGTGTTCCCGCCCGGCGGGAAGGTGGCGCACGCCACCCGCAACACCGGCAAGAAGCCGCTCAAGATCGTCGTGATCGGCACCCGCGAGCCGGGCGACGTGTGCGTCTATCCCGACTCCGGCAAGGTGCTGGTGCGCGGGCTCGGCCAGGTGGGACGCCTGGCGCCGGCCAGCTACTGGGACGGCGAGCTGTGAGGGAGCGCGTGCGCCGCGGCGCGCGCCCGGGACGATGACCGGCTCGCCTCGCCACGAACGCCGCGGAGGCTGGCGCGAGCGCGCCGCCGTGGCGCTCGCGGTCGCGTGGGTGGCGCTCACGGCCGTGGTGGTGGCGCAGCGCGCGTGGGCGGCGCTCGTGCCGGACCCGTCCGGGCTCGCGGCGAGCTACTACCCGAACTCGAGCTGGCGCGGCGCGGCGGTGGTGGAGGAACGCGTGCCGGCGCCGACGCTCGAAGCGGTCGAGCGCGGCTCGATCCCGCTCTCGTCCCGGCACATGAGCGCGCGCTTCGACGGCTGGCTGGTGGTCGCCGATCCGGGCAGATACCAGCTCGCGGCGAGCTTCGACGACCTGCTCGCGGTGGCGATCGACGGGCGCCGCGTGGTGCCGGTCAAGGGGCACGAGCACGAGCACCGCGCCGTGGCGACGATCGAGCTGACCCGCGGCGCGCACGAGGTCGCGGTCCGCTACGCGAACCTCGGCGCCGACGGGCGCCTCGAGCTCTCGCTCGCGCGCGAGGGGCACGCGTGGCCATGGCGGATCCCGCCGCGCTTCGCTCCCCCGGGCGAGCGACCACGGCTCGCCGCGGCGAGCGTGGCGTTCGAGCGGCTGGCGCTTTCCTGGCCGTGGGCCTCGCTGGGCGTGTCCGCGTGCGTGCTCGCGCTCGGCTGGACGCGCCAGCGCGCGCTCGCGGACGCGCTGCGCGGTGCTCTCGCGCGGCGAACTGGCCTGATTCGCGCGCTCGGCTCGGCGGTGGTTCAGGGCGCGGCGGTCGCGGCCGTCGCCGCGGCGGTGTTCTTCACCGACCTCGGCGCGCCGCCGGTCGCGCGTCACGACGAGGACACCCACACGCGGGTCGCGCTCGAGACGGCCGACGCACGCCAGTGGTGGCCGCTCGTCTATCACGGCGTGCCGTACGCGCGGAAGCCGCCGCTCAAGCTCTGGCTCAGCGCGGCGACGTTCCGCTGGCTCGGCACCAGCGAGTGGTGGGTCAGGGCGTGGGACGCGAGCTTCGCGGTGTGCACAGCGGTGGCGACGTACGCGTTCGGGCGCCGGCTGCGCGGCGCGGGCGCGGGGCTGGTGGCCGCGGCGGTGCTGATCACGTGCGACGGCTATGTGTTCCACCACGCCGCCCGCGACGGCGTTCAGGACGCCGCCATGATCCTCGCCTTCACGCTGGCGCTGGCCCTCGGCAGCGCCACGCCGTTGACGAGCGGTCGCGCCGCGGGAGCGGCGATCGCGCTGATCGCGACCTCGCTCACCAAGCCGGCGATGGGCATGTTGCCGCTCGCGATCCTGGGGATCCACCGGCTCGTCGCGGGCCGGCGGCGCGAGCTCGCGAGCGCGCCGTTCGTGGCGATGGGCGCGGCGGCGATCGCGGCGCCGCTCGCATGGCAGCTCGCGGGGTGGCTCTCGGTGCCCGGCTTCGTGGAGACGAGCGTCGGCGAGCAGATCGTGGGGCGGGTCACGGGGACGTCCGAGCCCTGGCACGTGCAGCCGTGGTGGTTCTACTTCCCGACGCAGCGCACCTCGCTTGCAGGCTGGTGGCCGCTGGTGCCGGTCGCGCTGGCGGCGGAATCGTGGCGGGCGCGGCGCGCGCGCCGGCCCGAGGGCGATGGCGCGGGCAGCGACGCGAGCGCATCGCTGCTGGTGCTGTGGCCGATGGTGGTGTTCGTTGTTGCAACAGCAGTGAGCCTCAAGCTGCCCTGGTACGTGTACCCGGCGTATCCGGCGTTCGCGATCGCGATCGGCTCGCTGGCGGCGAGCGCTAGCGTCGCGATCCACCGCGGCGTGGGCGCGCGCTGGCCCGCCGTCACGGCGCTCGCGATCGGCGCGCTGGTGGCGCTGCTGGGCGCGCGCGTCGTGGACACCGTGGAGCGCGCGCGCACGCGGTCGGTGCCGCTGATCGTCCAGCGCTGGGTGACGTTCCTCGCCGAGCCGGAGCGCGCGAGCTGGCGCGTGCTCGCGCTCGGCGTCGATCCCGCGCTCGATTTCGACGACCCGACCTTCTACTACGTGCACCGGCTCGGCGCGCGGCTCGAGCACGTCGCCGGCGAGGAAGCCGTGGCGGCGGCGCTCGAGCGCGATCCGGCGCGGCCGACGCTGGTGGTGGTGAGCCCGCGCCGGACCGTGTCCGAGGCGCTCGCGGCGCGGGCGAGCGAGCGCTTCACGTTGCCCGAGCCATACGGACGCGAGCTCGTGGTGCTCGGATTCGGTGACCTCGGCGACACCCGCGTACCGCTCATTCGCTCGTGATGGAGCGTCGGGCGATCCGTCGGCGAGCGGGGGGCGGATCGGCGGCCCGCCGGAGGCGGGCCCTCCAGAGCGTGGTGGTCGGGAGCGGCCGGCGGGGCGGCGCCCTCCAGCTCTACGGCTGGTCGTGACGCATGGGAGCGTAGGGGCGAGCGCGAGCTCGCCCGGAACACGCCGCGCGGGTCGCATCCTCGATGTCGCGGCGGGAGGGTCGCGCGGGCCCTGGAGGCGCACGCTTCGTCGTGCGCGGATCGCCGGCAGCGCCGACGGAGCACGGCGCTGCCGGCGCCTGCCCTCCAGCCCGGGTGTACGAGAGCGGCGCGGCGGTGGCGCCCCTTCAGCCCGGCACGGCCGGCGTGATGCGGACGGTGTGGCGGGCGGCCGAGGAGCCGGTGACGAGCGTGAGCCGCTGGCTCGCGGCGTCGAAGCTCGACGACCACGTGCCCGCGAGGTCGCTCACGCTGAGCTCCCAGCCGCCGGGATAGAGCCGGCTCGCGGGCAGCACGATGCGCGTCGCGCCGCTCACGCCCGGCGCGTCGTCGAAGACCAGCTCGAACACCCGCGCGTCGGGGTCGTACGAAAACGACACCGGCTTCCCGGCGATGCGCTCGGGATAGACCCGCACCAGCGCCTCGAGCTGCGCCTTCTCGGCGCCCGAGGAGTCGATGAAGCCGAAGCTCCCGTCCTCGCGGTCGTAGCTCCAGTAGGTCCAGCCGGCGCCCGCCGCATCCGCCATCGCGGTGACGTCCTTCAGGTACTCGACGTGGCCGGCGCCGTCGGCGCTCGCGCCGAACTCGCCGAGGAGCAGCGGCGCCTTCTGCCGCGACGCCTCGGCGATGCGATTCGCCTTCCAGAGCTCCATGAAGCTCGTGTCGCCCGAGTAGGCGCCGCCCTCGTGGACGTCGAGCTGGTAGAAGTGCGGGAAGTACGCGACCCGCTCGTCGGTGAGGACCCCGATCGCCGACGGCAGCCCCATGTTGGCGGTGAACGCGACCGGCTCGTAGAAGACCCACGCATCGGCGTCCACGGCGTGGATCGCGTGCGAGAGCCGGTCGGAGAACGCGGTGAGCGTGCCGCTCTCGAAGTCGCCGAGCGGCTCCGAGCCCGGGTAGGGCTCGTTCATGAGGTCGTAGCCGAGCACCGCGGGCTCGTCGCGGAAGCGGTTCGCGAGGGTGAGCCACGCCTGCTCGTAGCGGTCCTGCAGGTCGGCGTCCTGGAAGAAGTGGTCGAACGAGTGGATCACCGCGGGCTGGGTGTAGTTGAGCCACCACGGCTCGAGCGGCGTGAACGGGAAGCCGTCATCGCGGATCGCCCACGCGGGGGCGCCGTCGCCGCCGAAGCGCGCGGCGTAGAGGTCCTGATGCATGTCCAGGATCACGTGGAGCCCGGCGTTCCCGCACCACCGCACCCGCTCGGCGACACGCTCCAGGTAGGCCTGGTCATAGACGCCCGGCGCTGGCTCGAGCCCGTCCCACAGGACCAACAGCCGCACCACGTCGAAGCCCCAGGTGGTGAGGCGCTGGATGTCGGGCTCGGTGGTCCAGCCGACCCTCAGCGGGTCGTACTTGGCGCCGTTGTTGGCGTTCACGCCGTGCAGGATCAAGGCTCCACCCTGCTCGTCGGTCACGTAGGTGGGCTCGCCGGAGGTGGGGCAGCCGGTGGCGACGGCGAGCCACGCCAGCGCCGCGAGCGCCGTCCCGCTGAACCCACGCTTCGTCCGTCCGACCGTCCTCGGCATCCCCATCCTCGGCTCCTCGCTCGCGAGACGTCTCTCTACGATTGTGGTTACACTTGCCGCGCCGCGTCGAGCGGTCCGGCTCCGGCCGAGCCTGCCGGGCCGGCGCATCCCCATTCCCTCGTAGTCCGTACTTCAAGTTCGAGAACGGCCCGCGCGTGCGCGAGGCGCGCGCGGGAGGATTCACCCATGACGACCGTCGAGAACATCCGCAACGTGGCGATCATCGCCCACGTCGACCACGGCAAGACCACCCTCGTCGACAAGCTGCTCCGCGAGGCCGGCGCGCTCAAATCCGCCCAGCTCCAGGAAGAGCGGATCATGGACCGCAACGACCTGGAGCGCGAGCGCGGCATCACGATCCTCTCGAAGTGCACCGCGGTCACCGTCGGCGACGTCCGCATCAACATCATCGACAC
>CAYMQR010000266.1:0-7188 GCA_964392195.1 uncultured bacterium
GAGGGCGGCGAGGAGGAGGCCGGCGCCGCGGACGTGGAGCTCGACGACGAGCTCGCCGGCGCGGCCGAGGCCGCGGGCGGCGGCGCCGACGAGGAGCTCGAGGGGCCCGCGCCCACCGAGCGCGCCGACGTGGTGATCCTCGACCACGACGTGAGCCCGTCGCAGGCGCGCAACCTGGAGCGCGCCACCGGCGTCGAGGTGCTCGATCGCACCGCGGTGATCCTGGCGATCTTCCGCCGCCACGCGCGCTCCCGCGAGGCCGCCCTCGAGGTCGAGATCGCGCGCCTCACCTACCAGGCGCCGCGGGTCCGCGAGAGCGGCGTCGGCAAGGACCGCCAGGCGGGCGGCATCGGCGGCAAGGGCGCGGGCGAGGCGTACATCGAGCTCGACCGGCGCCGCATCCGCGACCGCATCGCCGAGCTCAGAGCCGAGCTCGCCGCGATCGAGGTGCAGTCGGCGCACCGCCGCAGCCGCCGCAACCAGCAAGCGACGGTCGCTTTGGTCGGCTACACGAACGCGGGCAAGTCGTCGTGGATGCGGCTGCTCACCGGCAGCGGCGTGCTGGCGGAGGACAAGCTCTTCGCCACCCTCGACACCACGGTGCGCGCGCTCCACCCCGAGACGCGGCCGCGGATCCTGGTGAGCGACACCGTGGGGTTCATCAAGAAGCTGCCGCACGCGCTGGTGGCGTCGTTCCGCTCGACGCTCGCCGAGGCGCGCGAGGCGTCGCTGGTGGTCCACGTCGTGGATGCGTCCGACCCCGCGTTCCGCCAGCACATGGAGGTGACGCGCGAGGTCCTCCACGAGCTCGACGCGGGCGACTCCCCCGAGCTCTTGCTGCTCAACAAGGCGGACCGCATCGGCGAGCCGCAGCGCGTGGCGCTCGCCGAGGAGTTTCCCCGGGCGGTGATCCTCTCCGCCAAGCGCAGCGGCGACGTGGCGCTGATGCGCGAGCGGATCGTGGCGTTCTTCGAGCGCGAGATGGTGGACGGCGACGTGTTCGTGCCGTACGCGAAGGGCCGCTGGGTCTCCGAGGTGCACGCCCGCTGCCGGGTGCTGGCCGAGAGCTACGAGCCGGACGGGACGCGCATGACGGTGCGCGCGCACGCCGACGAGCTCGAGCGGCTGCGGGCGGCCGTCGGCGAGTGAGCGCGCGGGCCCCGTCGCACGCGCTGGGGGCGGCGCTCGTCGCGATCGCCGCGCTCGCGAGCTGCGTCGGCTCGCGGGTCTCCGAGCCGGGCGGCGTGCTCTTCCCGTGCAGCCACGCGTTCGTGCCCATGGGCACGGCGGTGGCGCGGGACTATCGCGTCACCGCGCGCGACCCCGGTGTCGTGCCGTACCGCTACACCCAGAGCTACGCCGCTGACGGCGGGCCCGCGGACGGCGCCGACGGCTTCACCGAGGCGATGTCGTTCTCGAACGGCGTGCGCCGGCGCCAGGAGCTACGCTGCGAGCCCGGCGGGGGTTGGCGAGCCCTCGCGACCTCCGTCGAGGGCGCGTCGGACGCCCCGGCGAGCGCGATCGCCGCGAAGGGAGCCACCGTCCTGCCGCCGCCCGACGCGTGGCGGGTCGGCGCCACCTGGACCGACAGCGGCGAGATCTCGGGCACCGACCTGCCAGCGCTGCCGGCTCTCGTCGCCCCGGGCGGGCGCGCGAGCGTGACCGGCACCGTGACCGTGACGAGCACCATCGCCGCGCGCGAGGACGTCGACGTCCCCGCCGGCCACTACGACACCTACCGCATCGACGCCACCACCACCCAGCGTGTCGTGGTCGACACCGGCATCCTCGGCAAGATCCCCGTCGAGCTCGTCACCACGACCCGCACCTGGTACGCGCGCGGAGTCGGCATGGTGCGCCAGCAAGCCGAGCCCTACGGCCTCACCACCGAGCTCACCGCGGCGCGCGGGGTGGACGGGCTCAGTTCCCGAAGCTCTGGGCGCTGAGCCCGGGCGGCCGCGCCTGCTCGTGGGTCTGCGCGGTGTCGGCGTCGAACGGCTGGGTCAGCTCGGACTCGGTGACCTCGGCGGCGAAGCCGCCGCTCGGCCAGCGGCAGGTGCGGGAGTCGGTGCCAGGCACGTCGCGCACCGGCTTGGCGAACAGGTAGCCCTGCAGCAGGTCGCAGCCGAGCTCGACCACCTTCTCCTGCTCCTCCACCGTCTCGACGCCCTCGACGATCATCTTCACGCCCATGTCGCGGCACATGTCGGCGAGCGAGCGGATGACGCGGGCCTTGGTCGGGCTCTTGTGGACGTCGCGCACGATCCCCATGTCGATCTTCACGATCTCGGGTGAGAGCTGCGCGAACACGCTGAGCGCCGCGTAGCCGGCGCCGAGGTCGTCGACCGCGATCTTGAAGCCGAGCCGGCGCAGCCGCGCGACCCGGCTCTCGAGGTCCGACACGCCGTCGAGGGAGGCGCGCTCGGTGAGCTCGAGGACCACGCGGTTGGCGACCCTCGAGAGCGGGCTGGTCGGCTGGTAGAGGTCGTCGTCGCGGATGTCGGTGGGGTGGAGGTTCACGAACAGCAGCGTGCCGGGCGGCAGCTCGGCGGCGGCCTCGGCGGCGCGCGCCCGCGCGGTGCGGCCCACGTCCCACACGCGCTCGAGGCGCTCGGCGAGCGCGAGCAGCGACAGCGGGTCGCCGAGCCCCGGCTCGTCGGAGCGCAGCAGCGCCTCCCAGCCGATGATGCGGCGGTCCGCCCAGCTCACGATCGGCTGGTAGGCGAGCCAGATCTTGTCGACGGCGCGCGCGAACGCGGTGTCGAGCTGCGGATCGCGTGGCTTGGCCGGGCTCGCGGTGTTCGAGGCGCGGAACGCGAAGCCGCGGTCGATGTTGTCGAGGAGGTCGAAGCGCAGGATCACCTCGCCGACGTGGATCTTGTCGCCGGGCGAGATGATCGCCTCCTGGATCCGCTCGCCGTTGAGCCAGGTGCCGTTGGTGCTGCCGAGGTCGCGGACCCGGACCACGGTGTCGAGGCCCTCGACCTGGCGGACGTCGAAGCGCGCGTGGCTGCGCGACACGGTGTGGTCGTCGACGTAGAGGTCGCAGGTGGACTCGCGACCCAGCACGTAGCTGCGCTTGCCCGGCATGAGCGGGAACACCCGGCCCATGCCGGGGCCGCGGATGAGGGTCAGCGTGGGCTCGCGACGCTCGCTCTGCGTCAGCGCAACCTGGTAGCGGGCCGTGTGGCTCACCGAGGTCAGTCGCGACATGGGAGGTTCGGGTCCTGGATCGTCGTCGGTTCGAGCTTCGGGCCCGCATCCCCGCGCCGGGAGCGTCCGCGGGGCGTTTTCCGGTGGAGGTGGTCGCGCATCTCGGGCTCGCAGGATCACAAGATCCGTGCCGGATTGTCTCGCGCCTGGATTGAAACCGATTGTCAAGGAAATCGGGTGGTTGGATTTCGCGGTGCCGCGCCGCGTCGGGGTTGGGCGCCGGAATTCGTCAAGGCGTTGACGAAAAGGGGCGCCAGATCAGCGGCTTGGCGATCGGCGAAGCGGCCGCGCCGGTGCCCGTCGTCAGCGCCGGGGAGCGACCGCGGGAGCGGCGCCCGGCGCGGCGGGTGCCGCCGCATCGAGGGACAGCACCGCGCTCGCCACGTCGCGCGCGAGCTCGCTCAGCGCCTTGCTCAGCGCGGTGACCGCGGCGGCGCCGTCGTCGCTCCCGATCGGCTGCGTGATGACGCCCTCGCGCCGCACGCGCGCGCCCGCGGGCTCGCCGAGGCGCCGCACGTCCCAGCGCACCTCGACCCGCGCCTCGCGGCTCGCGAGCGGCTCGAAGGAGAGGAAGTCGATGCGCACCTGGTAGCTCGGCTCCTGGTTCGAGTACCAGGGGAAGAGCGTCACGCGCTCGAGCCCGAGCTCCGCGGCGAGGTTCTGCGACAGCACCCGCGCGATGCCCTTGTCCACCGGCTCGCTCCAGCGGTCGAACGTGGAGGGCCGGATCTCGGTCGGACTCTCGCGCACGATCAGCTCGGGCCGCTGCAGGTAGCCGGGGATCTCGATCGGCCCGAGTCCGACGGTCCGGCCGGCGGCGAGCGAGCCGACCTTCGTCGCCCCGGCGGTGGCGGCGAGCACGAAGAAGCGGGTCGGGTCGGGCTTGGCCTGGAAGCTCGAGAGCACGCTGCAGCCGCCGCCGGGCACGGCCGCGGCCAGCGCGACGCCGAGCACCGCGGCGCGCGCCGCGCGGCGGCGGGGGGCGAGGGAGGTGGACGTCGGGCGGCGGTCGGTCACGGCGTGCTCCTGTCGGGCGAGCGGCCCACCACGATGGCGTTGGGGTTGCGCTGCAGGTAGTCGGCGAGGACCTTCACCGCTTGCGAGGCCTGGGCGAGGTTGTCGAGGGTCTGCTTGAGCTGGAAGGCGAGCGGCGACGCCGGGTCGACCAGCATCTTCACGTTCTGCAACGTGTCGCGGAGCTCCTCCTCGACGATCACGGTCCTCTCCGCGGTGGCCTGGAAGCTCTTGGCGGTGCCGTCGAGGGTCTGGGCGAGCGGCCCGACGTTGCTGTTGAGGGTCTCGGCGAACTGCTTGATCGACCCCATGGTGGTGTTGAGGGAGTCGAGGGCGGTGCGGATCTCGGTGGACTTGGCGAGCCCGCCGATCGCCTCGGCGGTGTGGGTCAGCTCGTCGATCAGGCCCTTGAAGTTGATCTGGTCGAGCTTGTTGAGCGCCTCACGGACGGCGCTCTGCACCTGCTCGAGCTTGGTCGGCAGCGTGGGGATCTCCTGCATCTTGCCCGCGGGGGCCACGAACTTGGCCTCGGTCTCCGGTGCGTAGTCGAGCGACACGTAGAGGACGCCGGTGACGAAGCTCTCCATGTCGAGGCGCGCTCGCAGGCCGAGCTCCACGGCCTTCTTCATCACCCGCGGGTCGCCGAAGTCGCCGGTGATGCCGGACTCGGCGAGCTTCTCCTGGTCGATCTCGATGAGCACCGGGATGTGAACGTCGGTGCCGGATTGGTCGAGGCGCAGCCGGATCTGGTTGACCGTGCCGATCTCGACGCCCTTGAACTTGACCGGCGCGCCGATGCGCAGGCCGTTCACGTTGCTGTCGAAATAGAGCACGAACGGGTACGCGCGGCGGAACATCCGCCCCGACCCGAACACCGTGATGCCGACCACCAAGAGCGCCAGCGCCCCCATGACGAAGGCGCCGATCAGCGTCGGATTCGGCTTCTTTCCCATGTCCGTCATCCTTCCTTGCGAGCGGATGCCCCGGCGCCCGGCGCCTCGCCCCGCGCGTCGCCGCGGCGCAGGAAACGCTGCACCTTGGGGTCCTCGCAGCTCGCGAGGAGCTCGCGGGGATGGCCGCGCGCGATGATCGTGCGCTTCTCGGGGTCGAGGAAGATCGAGTCGTCGCCGATGGTGAAGATGCTCGGCAGCTCGTGCGTCACCACCACCACGGTCGCGCCCAGGCTGTCGCGCAGCTCGAGGATCAGGTCGTCGAGCAGCTTGGAGGTGATCGGGTCGAGGCCGGCCGAGGGCTCGTCGAAGAACAGCACCTCGGGGTCGAGCGCCATCGCGCGCGCGAGCCCCGCGCGCTTCTGCATGCCGCCCGAGATGTCGCTGGGGTAGTAGTCCTCGAAGCCCTTGAGCCCGACCAGCGCGAGCTTGAGGCGGGCGACGTCGCGCATGTCGCCCTCGGAGAGCCCGGTGAACTCGCGCAGCGGCAGCATCACGTTCTCCGCCAGCGTCATCGAGCTGAACAGCGCGCCCTTCTGGTAGAGGATCCCGAAGCGGCGCTGCATGCGGCGCCGCTGATCGGCGTCGATGCCGGTGAACGGATGGTCGCCGTAGCGGATCTCCGCGCCGTCCGCGTCCTTGAGGCCGATCAGGTACTTGAGCAGCGTGCTCTTGCCGCATCCGGACGGGCCCATGATGACGAACACGCTGCCGCGCCGGACCTCGAAGTCGAGCTCGCGCATCAGCACGAAGCTGCCGTAGGCCATGGTCAGCTTGCGCACCGTGATGTGCGCGTCGGCGGCGGCCATCGTCGTCACACCCCCAGCACGTTGAAGATCACCGCGAACACGCCGTCGGTGATGACGATCAGCACGATGCAGGTGACCACGGCGGAGGTCGCGGCCTCGCCGACCGCCGAGGCGCTGTTGCCGCACTGCATGCCGCGCAGGCAGCCCGAGACCGCGACGATCACCCCGAACACCACGGCCTTCACGAGCCCGGTCGCGAAGTGGGTGAGGGTGACCGCAGTGATCGTCTGCTGCCAGTAGAGGACGGGCGAGAGGTCGAGCATGGTGAGGCCGACGGTGGCGCCGCCCAGGATCCCGACCGCGTTCGCGTACACGGCGAGCAGCGGCATCATCAGGCTCAGCGCGAGGATCCGCGGCAGCACCAGGTAGTCCATGGGGTCGAGCCCCATGGTGGTCGCCGCGTCGATCTCCTCGGTGACCTTCATGGTGCCGAGCTGCGCGGCGAAGGCGGCGCCGGTGCGGCCGGCCATGATGATGGCGGTCATCATCGCCGCCATCTCGCGCGCCATCGCGATCGCGACCCCGTTGGCGACGTAGAGCGTGGCGCCGAAGGGCTGGAGCTGGATGGCGCCGACGAACGCCATGATGAGGCCGACCAGGAACGCGATGAGGGTGACGATCGGCAGCGCCTGCGCGCCGGTCTCCTGCAGGACGTGGAAGAAGTCGGAGCGCCGGTACGTGGCTCGCCCGCGCACCAGCCGCAGCAGCGACAGCGTCACCTCGCCGACGAAGGTGAGGAACGCCCTCGAGCCGCCCACGAACGAGAGCGCGAAGGTGCCGACCTGGGCGAGCCAGCTCTGCGCCACGCTCTTGGAGCGCGCGCCCTCCTTCTCCGCCGTGGCGGTGGTGAGCGCCAACAGCCGCTCGACGCCGTCCGGGAGCCCGCTGCGGTCGACCTCGAGCTCGCGCTCGGAGGCGAGGGCCTCGAGGCGGTCGAGGAAGATCAGGATCGCGGTGTCCCAGCTCGCCACCCCGCTCGTGTCGAAGACCAGGCGGCGGGTGGGCCGGCGCTCGAGCTCGGCGAGGATCGTGTCGGGCGCCGGGCGCGAGCCGGTGAGCCGCCAGTGGCCCGCGAGGCGGACCCGCAGGGTCTCGTGCTCGGGACGATCGACGGTGAGGGTCGCCTCGCCGGAGCCCGGTCTCGGATCGCTGGCGGCCATGAGCGCGCAGAGGCTAGCAGGTCGCGGCGCGGCGGCGCGCCG
>CAYMQR010000267.1:0-7151 GCA_964392195.1 uncultured bacterium
GCTGTACGCAGACCACCCCCAAGTCACTCGTCGTGCTCGAGGCGCTTGCCGAGCGAGACGCTGTCGTCGTCCACGTAGCCGAGCGCCGCGTAGAAGCCGAGCGCGGCCGGGTTGTCGCGGCGCACCTGCAGGTTGAGCTTCGGGCAGCCGAGCGCCCCCAGCCGCACCTCGACCTCGTCCATGAGCCGCCGCCCCAGCCCGGCGCGGCGCTCGGCCGGATCGACGGCCAGGTAGTTCACCCAGCCGCGGTGGCCCTCGTAGCCCGCCATCACGCTGCCGACCACCACTCCCGCTCGCTCGGCGACCAGGAAGAGCTGGGGCTGGACGCGCAGCTTGCGCGCGATGTCCTTGCGCGGGTCGTTCCACGGCCGCGTCAGCCCGCAGCGCTCCCACAGCGCCACGACCGCGTCGGTGTCACGCTCCTCGAACGGGCGGATCTCGATGGCGTCGGTCATGGGCGCGGCTCGGTGCGCTGGTCGGCGACGGAGCGCCGACGCGTCAGCACATCGGCGGGAAGCCGCTCGATCGGCCTCGCCGCTCACCCGTGCTGCCACACGCGGTGCATGAGGCTGCGCTGGCCGTAGAGCGCGAGGCGGTCGAGGGCCTCGACGTCGTCGTCGCCGAGCCGCCAGCCGAGGGCGCCCGCGTTCTGCTCCGCCTGCCCCGCGTTCTTGGCGCCCGGGATCGGCACCGCTCCCTTCGCCATCAGCCAGTTGAGCGCCACCTGCGCCGGCGTCCGCCCGCCCGCGGCCTCGCCGATCCGGCGCAAGGCCCCCACGATCCGGTCCACCTCTTCCGGCGCGTGGTTCGAGAAGTTGCGGCGCCCGGGCGGCGGGTTGGCCGCCGAGTACTTGCCGGTGAGCCGCCCCTGGCCGATCGGCGAATACGCGAGCAGCACCACGCCGAGCTCCTGGCACGCCCTGAGCAGCCCGACCGTCTCGGGCATGCGCCTGAGCAGCGAGTACTCGACCTGGTTGGTCGCGAGCGGCACGCCGCGGCGGTCGAGCTCGCGGTGGATCGCGCGCATCTCGCGCTCGGAGTAGTTGGACACCCCGACCGCCTTGACCAGCCCGGCCTTGTACGCGTCCGCGAGCGGCGCCGCGAGCGCCGCCGCCGGCGCGAAGCTGATCGGGCCGTGGATCTGGTAGAGGTGGACGAACGAGCGCTCGAGGCGCTCGAGCGACGCGTCGAGCGAGGCGCGCAGCTTCGTCGCGAACGGGCGCCGCCACGGGAACGGCACGAACTTGGTGGCGATCACGGCGCGCTCGGTGAGCGCGGGCTCGCTCTTCGCGAGCCGCGCCAGGATCCGCTCGCTCTCGCCGGCGCCGTAGCCCTCGGCGGTGTCGAAGAACGTGACGCCGAGCTCGATCGAGCGCGCGTAGGCGGCGCGGATGCTCTCGAAGCCGAGCTCCTTGTCGTAGCCCTGGTAGCCCCAGGTCTCGGTGTCGCCCCACGCCCAGGTGCCGACGCCGAGCGGCGGGATCGTGACCGCGCCGCCGGCGAGGGTGAGCGTGGACTGCGAGGTGATCGGTTGGCTGGCCACGGGGTTCTCCTTCGAAGCGGGCCGCCGCGCGCCGCTGGCCCGCCGCGAGTCCTCAAGGACGCCGCGCGCCGCTCGCGATCGCCGCGTGCAGCGCGGGAGTGAGCGGAACGTAACGCCGCTCGCCGTCGTCGCGAAGATAGAGCGGATCGGCGATCGACGCGGGGTCGTAGCCCTCGTCGCGCAGCTCGACCTTGCGCTGCTTGAGGGTGCCGGTGACCGCGAGGCTCGCCACCTGCCGCACGAACACCGGCCGCGCGTAGGGCGGCAGGTGGTCCGTGACGTGCGACCACAGCGACGCTCCGTCGAGGGCGGCGCCGTCCTTCACCACCACCGCCGCCATCCCGGCGCGCCCCTCCGTGCCAGGCACCGCCACTCCGTAGACGGTGCTCTCGGCGATGCCGGGCGCCACGTTGAGGGTGTCGGCGACCTCCTGGGTGGCGACGTTCTCGCCCTTCCACCGGAACGTGTCGCCGATGCGGTCGACGAAGAAGTAGTAGCCGTCGCGGTCGCGACTCAGCAGGTCGCCGGTGCGGAACCACGCGTCGCCGTCGCGGAAGGCGCCGCGCACCAGCTTGCGCTCGCTCTGCTCGCGGTCGACGTAGCCGTCGTACGAGATGAGCCCCTGGCCGACGCGGCCGAGGAGCTCGCCGGGCTCGCCGTCGCGGCACTCGATCAGCCGACCGCCGGCGTTCCGCAGCAGCTCGCCGGTCGCCGGGTCGAGCTTCGCGAGGCGCGCGCCGCCGTGCTGGAACGGGTAGCAGCGCCCCACCGAGCCCGGCCGGTTGCCGCGGTTCATCATGGTCACGTTGGCCTCGGTGGCGCCGTACATCTCGAAGATCCGCGCCACGCCGAAGCGCTCCTGGAACGCGCTCCACACGTCGGGGCGCATGCCGGCCCCGGCCGCGACCCGCAGCCGATGGTCGCGGTCGGCGGCGCTCGGCGGCTGCGCCAGCAGGTAACGGCACAGCTCGCCCACGTACACGAACATCGTCGCCCCGTGGCGGCGCACGTCGGGCAGGAACTCGCGGGCGCTGAACACGCGCCGCGACGCGAAGGCACCGCCCGCGCGCAGCGCCACCGAGAAGCCCACGAAGTTCGACTGGCCGTGGTAGAGCGGCAGCGGCGCGTAGACGCAGTCGTCGGCGCCGATCCCGAACAGCCCCGAGAGCGCGATCCCGCCCATGGTGAAGCGCATGTGGCGGATGATCGCGGGCTTGGGATAGCCGGTGGTGCCGGACGTGTAGATGTAGAGGAAGACGTCGCCGCCGCGGACGTCCACGGTGGGCGGCGGCCGATCCTCGGAGGCCGCGAGCGCCGCGTCCAGGGACTCGATGCCGGGCGGGAGTCCGGCCGGGTCGCCCTCGGCGAACACCGGCACCGAGCGGCGGATGGCAGCGAGCGCCGGCACCGCCGCCGCGTCGGCGAGCACCAGCCGCGGCGCGGCCGCCTCCAGCACGTGCTCGAGCGCCGCGCCGACGAGGTGGTGGTTCACCAGCGCCGCCACCGCGCCGAGCTTGGCGGCGGCCGCCTCGGCCATCAGGAAGGACGGCGAGTTCCGCATCACCAGCGCGAACACGTCGCCCTTGGCGACGCCCTCGCGGCGCAGGTGGTTCGCGAAGCGGTTCACGCCGCGCTCGAACGCGGCGTAGCTGACCGTCTCGTCCTCGAAGCGCAGCAGCGGGCGATCGCCGAAGCGCTCGGCCTGGCGCGGCACCAGCGTGGCGCAGGTGTCGCGGCCCTCGGCCGAGGCGCGTCGCAGCGCGAGCGACATGCGCGCGAAGGTGGGGATCTCGGCGAGGTCCTGGATCAGCCAGCGCAGTCGCATGGTGGGCGGAGCCGGCGGGGCCTCGGGGGGAGGGCGCGGGCCAACGAGTGACCGACGTTCCTACCAAGGGCATCGGCCGGGGCCAAGGGGTTTCGCCGTGCGGCCAGCTGGTTGCCGCACCGGCGGCGATCGCGTAGCCCGCCACCTGGTGCAGCCGCCCGTCGCCTCGCCCGTCGTCGCCCTCGGCATCCCGGCGATCGCCCTCGCCCTCGCGGTCGCGTTCGTCGCCGGCTGGGTGCGCGCCGGCGGCCGCGCGCTGCCGGCCGCCGCGGGTGTGGCGTCCTGGCTCGCGCTCACCGCCGCGATCGCGCTCTCCGGCGCGCTGGCGCGCTTCGACGCGCGCCCGCCCACCGTGGTGCCGTTCATGGTGGGGGTGGTCGGCTCCGCCCTCGCCCTCGGCTTCTCGCCCGCCGGCGGGCGGCTGGCCCGCGAGCTGCCGCTCGCATGGCTGGTCGGGATCCAGGGGTTCCGCCTGCCGCTCGAGCTCGTCATGCACCGCGCCGCGGCCGAGGGCGTGATGCCCGTACAGATGTCGTTCTCGGGCTGGAACTTCGACATCGTCACCGGCGTCACCGCGCTCATCGTGGCGGCGCTGATCCACCTCGGCCGCGCGCCGCGGGCGCTGGTGGTGGCGTGGAACGCGCTCGGCCTCGCGCTGCTCGCGGTGATCGGCGGGATCGCGGTGGCGTCGGTGCCGGCGATCCACGCCTTCGGCGCCGCCCCCGAGCGGCTCAACACGTGGGTGTCCTACTTCCCGTACGTGTGGCTGCCGGCCGGGCCGGTGGCGTTCGCCCTCGCCGGCCACGTGGTGGTGGGCCGGCGCTTGGCTCGGACCCCGCGGGTCTGCGTATGATGAAGGTTCGCACGATCGGCGGCGCGCCAGCCCGGCGCGGGCGCGGATCTGCACCGCATCTTCCGCCATGGGACTCTGGTCGCGAGTGAGAGGTCGGCGCGGTCGCGCCAACGGCACTCCCGAGCCGGTGCCGAGGCTCTTCGCCGACCCCGAGCCCAGGATCGGCGACGGCGCGGCCGCCCAGGGGACGCCCGCGTCGCCGCCCGCCGCCGCCGCGCCGCTCGCGGACGGTGACGCCCCCGCCCCCCCCAGCCTCGGCCACCTGGTCGAGCGCCGCCTCGATCAGCTCTTCGCCGCCGGCCCGGGCGTGTCCGCGTCCGCCGGCGACCCCGAGGGCGGCCCGTTCGACGAGGAGTCGACGACCGACCTGATCTCGAACCTCGGCCCCACCGGGGTCGCGGACCCCGGCGAGCCGGACTCGGTGCGGATGTTCTGCGAGATCACCCGCGCGTACATCGCGCCGGTGCGGCGCTTCATCGAGCAGCTCCGCCGCGCGCCCACGCCCGCCGCCGGCCTCGAGCTTCACCGCCCGGCGATGGAGATGGTGGTGCGCGCCGCCGAGCGGATGCCGGTCGGCGATCTGGTGCCCGCGCTCTCGCGCTTCACCGCGGCGCTGCAGGGAGCGGCCGACAGCCGCGACAGCGTCGTCGACGAGCCGCACCGCACCCGCATCCTCGACGCGTACGCGACCCTCGAGCGCGCGCTGCCGGGTGCGTTCCGGGTCGACGAGGGGTCGTCGAGCCCGGCCGAGGACGTGATCCTGGTGTCGCTCCTCAAGCAGATCCCGGACGTCGGCACCGTCACCCTCGACAAGGTCTTCGGCGCCGGGCTGACCTCGATCGAGCAGTTCGCCGAGGCCACCCCCCGCGATCTGGCGGTGACCGCCGGCATCTCGGAGTCGCTCGCGACCCGGATCTGCGTGCGCGTCCAGGGCTACCTGGTGTCGCGCACCCGCATCGACGACGGCGCCGCGCGCGCCGAGGCCGCGGCCCGCCTCGCGGCGCAGGTCGCCGAGCTGCGCGAGTCGCATGGCGCCTACGAGGCGCTGCGCCGCGAGGACCGGGTGCGCTGGGCGCACCGCCGCCGGCGCCTCGACGTGTGGCTGGCGATCCAGGTGGCGCTCGCCGAGCTCGGCGAGCGCGGGCTGCTCGACGCGCTCGCGCCGCTCCCCTACGACAAGCGGATCGACCGGCTGGCGCGCTACGCCGAGTCGATCGGCGCCAAGGTGCCGCGCCCGATCGTGAGAGGCGCGTGAGCGCCGCCGCGCCGGTCGGGCCAGGAGGACGAGAATCATGACGAGCCGCTCCGCACAGAACGTGCTCCGCGACCTCGAGGTCGCGGGGTCGCTCGAGCGCGCCAACCTGGCCGGCCTCGAGCTCCAGGGGATCTCGATCCCCAAGGCGAACCTGGCGCGCGCCGACCTGTGCGGCGCGAACCTCGCGGGGGCCGACCTGCGCGGCGCCGACCTGTCGAGCGCCAACCTGCGCGAGGCCAACCTCGCCGACGCGCTCCTCGAGGGCGCCAAGCTCCGCCACGCCGACCTCGAGGGCGCCAACCTGTCGAAGGCCGCGCTGCGCGGCGCCGACCTCGCCGCCGCCAACCTCGAGGGCGCCAACCTCGAGCGCGCCAGCCTGGTCAACGCGCGCCTCGAGCGCGCGGTGCTCATCGACGCCAACGTCGGCAAGGGCGACCTCGGCGGCGCGCGCTGCCGCGGCGCCGACTGGAACGCGGTCTACCTGGGCGGCGCGATCCTGCGCGGCTCGGACCTGGCGCGCGGCAACCTCCAGGCCGCCAACCTCGAGGAAGCCGACCTGACCGACGCCGACCTGCGCGACGCCAACCTCTCCACCGCGGTGCTCGCGGGCGCGGTGCTCGACGGCGCGCGGGTGTTCGGCGCGGCGCTCACCGAGCTCCAGCTCGAGTCGTCGCGGACCGCGTGGGTGGACCTGAGCGCGGGCGGCGACCGCAGCGAGAAGGCCGAGCGCGCCCGGCTCGGTGGCTTCCCGCGGCTGGCGCTGGTGCGGGCCAACGGCAACGCCGCCGGCGGCGAGCTCGGCGCGGGGGCGGCGCCCGCGGTGCTGGTGGCGCCGGCGCCGGTCGCCGTGGTGCTCGAGCCGGGCGCCCGCTACTTCGGGCGCGGCGACGTGCTGCGCAACGCCGAGCTCGCGTTCGCGCCGGGCGCGGTCGTGACCGTCGAGGGGACCTTCGATCGCTGCCAGCTCCACCTCGGCGAGGGGACGCGCCTCGAGGTGGGACGGAGCGGCTCGCTGCTCGCGTGCAAGATCCTCGGCGCCGGCCACGTGACCGTGCTCGGACGCCTCGCCAACGACGGCGGCGACGGCGCCGAGACCACGGCGCGGGTGCTGCGGGTGGCGGCGGGCGGGTTCGCCGCGGGGCGCGTGCGCCAGCCCGAGGGCGGGACCCGCTTCGGCTTCGAGCCGGGCTGCGTGCTGCGGCTGGAGATCGACGGATGAGCGGCGTGGCCGGGAACGGCGAGGCGAAGGCGGACGGAGCGGAGGCGAGCGTGGACGCGAGGCCGAGCACGCGGACCGTGATCGCGGCGGGGACCGAGGTCCAGGGGACCCTCGCGGCGAGCGTCGCGGTGGCGGTCGAGGGGCAGTTCGCGGGGGACGTGAAGGCGCCGTCGCTCGCGGTGGCCGCGGGTGCGGCGGTGCGGGGACGGGTCGAGGTCGACGAGCTCGACTCGGCCGGCTTGCTGCGCGGCGAGGTCCGCGCGCGGCGGGCGCGGCTCGCCGGGCGGATCGAGGACGGCACGCTGATCCAGGCCGAGAGCCTCGACGTGCCCCTCACTGAGGACGGCAGCGGCGCCGGGCTGGTGCTGGGCCGCTGCACCCTCCACGTCGGCGCCGAGGCCCGATGGAGGGTCGTCGCTTCGTCGACGACCCCAGGGTGCGGTTGGGCCGGCCGAC
>CAYMQR010000268.1:0-7117 GCA_964392195.1 uncultured bacterium
AGCTGACCGACGACCTGCGCGAGTTCACGCCGGGGCCGGTGAACGCCGAGGCCTGGAACTCGCTCGCCGAGCGCACCCACTTCCTGCGTGGCGACTTCGCCGACCACGAGACCTTTCATCGCCTCCAGGACGCGATCCACGGCTGCGCCGGCAGCCACGGCTCGACCCGCAACGCGCTCTTCTACCTCGCGACCCCTCCCAGCCAGTTCGCGGAGGTGGTGGCCGGTCTCGGCGCCGCCGACCTCGCCCGCGAGGACGCGGGCCGGTGGCGGCGGCTGGTGGTGGAGAAGCCGTTCGGCCGCGATCTCGAGTCCGCCCACGAGCTCAACCGTCAGATCGGCGCGGTCTTCGACGAGAGCCAGATCTTCCGCATCGACCACTACCTGGGCAAGGAGACGGTCCAGAACATCCTGGTGTTCCGCTTCGCGAACGGCCTCTTCGAGCCGATCTGGAACCGCCGCTACGTCGACCACGTGCAGATCACGGTGTCGGAGGACCTCGGCGTGGAGGGGCGCGGCAAGTACTACGAGGAAGCGGGCGTACTCCGGGACATGATCCAGAACCACATGTTCCAGCTCCTCGCGCTGGTGGCGATGGAGCCACCCATCTCGTTCCAGGCCGAGGCGGTGCGCGACGAGAAGGTCAAGGTGCTGCACGCGATCTCGAAGCTCGACCCCGAGGAGGTGCTGCGCGACACGGTGCGTGGCCAGTACGGCGAGGGCTTCGTCGGACGGGACAAGGTGTCCGCGTACCGCGCCGAGAAGGACGTGTCGGCCACCTCGCAGACCGAGACGTTCGCCGCGCTCGAGCTCCACGTCGAGAACTGGCGGTGGGCCGACGTGCCCTTCTACCTGCGCTCGGGCAAGCGCATGGCGCGGCGCGCCACCGAGATCGTGATCCAGTTCCGGCGCCCGCCGCTCTTGCTCTTCCAGGGCGCCGCCGCGAGCAAGGACATCGAGCCCAACCGGCTGGTGATGCACATCCAGCCCACCGAGGGCATCGCGGTGCACATCAAGGCCAAGAAGCCGGGCTCGGCGATCCAGCTCAACACGGTCAAGCTCGACTTCAACTACGAGGACTTCGGCGAGCAGAGCCCCGCCACCGGTTACGAGCGGCTGCTCTACGACGCGATGGTCGGCGACTCGACGCTCTTCCACCGCAGCGACATGGTGGAGGCCGCGTGGAAGATCGCGTCGCCGATCCTCGACGTGTGGAGCACCCTCAAGGCGCGCGACTTCCCCAACTACGCCTCGGGGAGCACGGGCCCGGACGCCGCCGACGCGCTGCTCGCGCGCGACGGCCGGGCGTGGTGGAACGGCGAGTGAGGCCGCGCGCGGACCGCGCGCGCTCTCGAGCGAGTGAACCATGATCCTGGCGGGCGACATCGGCGGCACCAAGACGCACCTCGCGCTCTTCACGCAGGACGGGCGGCGGATGCGGATCGACACCCAGACGAGCTTCGCGAGCCGCGAGCACGAGAGCCTCGCCGAGATCTGCCGCAAGTTCCTGAGCGGCCGCCAGCTCGAGATCCGCGACGCGTGCTTCGGCGTCGCTGGCCCGGTGCGGCAGGGCGTGGTGAAGACCACGAACCTCGCGTGGGTGGTCGACGCCGGCGAGCTCTCCAAGACCCTCGGCATCGAGCGCGTCACGCTCGTCAACGACATGGAGGCGAACGCGCTCGGCATCGCGGCGCTCGAGCCGCAGGACTTCGTCACGCTGCAGGCCGGCGAGCCCGACCCCAAGGGCCAGGCGGTGGTGCTGTCGGCGGGAACCGGGCTCGGCGAGGCGGGGCTGGTGTGGGACGGCAAGTTCCACCGCGCGGTCGCGTCCGAGGGCGGCCACGCGAGCTTCTCGCCGCGCACCGACCAGCAGATCGAGCTGCTCAAGTTCCTGCGCCGCGAGCTCGAGCACGTGAGCTACGAGCGCGTGCTGTCCGGGCCCGGCCTGTTCAACATCTACCGGTTCCTCAAGGAGACCGGGCGCGCCGAGGAGCCGCGCTGGCTCACCGACGAGATCAAGGCCGGCGACCCGGCGGCGGCGATCACCCGCGCCGCGCTCGACAAGAAGTCGCCGGTGTGCGTGGCGGCGCTCGATCTCTTCATCGAGATCTACGGCGACGAGGCCGGCAACCTGGCGCTCAAGATGATGGCCACCGCCGGCGTCTACGTGGGCGGCGGCATCGCGCCCAAGATCGCGAGCCGCATGGGCGACGGGCGCTTCCTCAGATCGTTCCTCGCCAAGGGCCGCATGCAGCGCGTGCTCGAGAAGATGCCGGTGCGGGTGATCCTCAACGATCGCACCGCGCTGCTCGGCGCGGGCCGCGCCGCGGCCATGACCGCGGGGCGCCTTTGAGGGTCGAGCGCGGCGGCGAGGGTGTGACGGCGAGCGACCTGGCGCGGCACCTCGCGACCGACGTGATCGTGCCGGACGCGGCGTCGCTCGCGGAGCGCGCGGCGCGCGAGGTGCTCGCGGACGCCGAGCGCGCGGTGGCGGCGAGCGGCCACTTCACGCTGGTGCTGTCGGGCGGCAACACGCCGCGCCGGCTCTACGAGCGGCTCGCCACCTCGCCCTACCTGGAGCGCATGCCGTGGGATCGCACTCACGTGTTCTGGGGAGACGAGCGCCACGTCCCTCCCGATCACGCCGAGAGCGACTACCGCATGGCCCTCGAGGCGATGCTCGCCAAGGTGCCGCTCACGCCCGAGCGCATCCACCGCATCGAGACCGAGCTCGCCGACGCCGCCGAGGCGGCCGCGCGCTACGAGGCCACGATCCGCCAGGTGTTCGCGAGCTTCGGCCGCGCCACCGACGGTCCGCCGAGCTTCGATCTGGTGCTGCTCGGCCTCGGCGCCGACGGCCACACCGCGTCGCTCTTCCCCGGCTCGGCGGCGATCGACGAGCCGCGCGCGTGGGTCGCCGCGCCCTACGTCGCGAAGTTCGGCACCCACCGCATCACCCTCACGCCGCGCGTCCTCGCCGCCGCGGCGCACGTGATGTTCCTGGTCAGCGGCACCGACAAGGCCGAGGCCGTGCACGCCGCCAAGCGCGGCCCGATCGACCCGCGCTGGCACCCGTCGCAGGCGATCCAGCCCACCAGCGGGCGCCTCACCTGGCTCCTCGACGCCGGCGCGGCGGCGCGGCTGGAGAGCCCGGTCCGCTCCACCGCGACGACCCCGTCCGCGTAACGCCCGCGCCCCGGGCGTGACCGTACTCCGGTACGGCCCGCCGTGGGCCGCGCGCCGGGGTGCCTCCATGCGTTGCGTCGACGTCGTCGAGCTGGTCACGGACTACGCCGAGGGTCGGCTCACGGGGCGCGAGCGCCTGCGCCTCGAGCTGCACCTCGTGGGCTGCGGCGCGTGCCGCGCCTACCTGCGGCAGGTGCGGGAGACGGTGCGGATGCTCGGCCGCCTGCCGCGGGTGTCGCCGCCCGCCGCGGTCGAGCGCGAGCTGATCCGGCGCTTCCGGTTGCAGGCGCCCGCGGCCGCGGATCGAACGATCCACGAGGGCTGAAACGAATCGCCCGCAGCCGCGACTAGGAGCCATCCGCGGTGGGCATCGGGCGCTGAACGACGCCGCCACCGACCGCTACGAAGGAGATCCGATCATGAGTAACGTTCGCGCGGCTGCTGCGACCCTACCTTCGAGCTTCACGAGCGAGGATCGCGTGCCCCCCACTGCCCACCCGACAGCGTCGAATTTTCTCGACCTGGCGCTCGCCAAAGGGGAATCGCTCCACGGGCTCTTCACGAAGGCGGCGAACTGGCTGCCGCACCCGCTGCTCGCGGTGATGCGCGGCTACTGGGGATACCAGTTCTTCCTGACCGGCAAGGGCAAGCTCTCGGATCTCGCGTCGGTGACGGATTTCTTCACGTCGCTCGGGATCCCCGCGCCGCACTTCAACGCGATGATGGCGGGCGCGACCGAGTGCTTCGGCGGGCTGCTGCTGCTCGTCGGCCTGGGCTCGCGGCTGGTGTCGGTGCCGCTCGGCGTGACGATGCTGGTCGCCTACGCGACCGCGCACCGCGAGGCGCTGCTCGGGATCTTCGCGGACCCCGACACGTTCCTGCAGCAGGAGCCGTTCCTGTTCCTGCTCACCGCGGTGGTGGTGCTGGCGTTCGGGCCGGGGCTCTTCTCGCTCGACACGCTCGTCAAGCGGTGGCTGGACCGGCGCCGTGCGGCCGGAGCGTGAGCCGGGCGCGGGCGGCGAAACCGTCCGGACCGGAGCAGCGTATCCAGCGGTGCCGTCGTTCTCGATCGAATCCAGTCCAGCCGAGCCGGCCCATGGTGGGCTCATCGAGCTGGAAAGCGAAGAAAAGGGGAGGTCGTTCATGAGCTCGAAGATCACGGGTGCTCTCGTCGCCACCGCCGTCGCGGGTCTCTTCATCGCCGGCTCAGCCAAGGCCGCCGACAACGCGCCGGCCACGGGCGCCAAGGTGAAGTGCGAAGGCATCAACTCCTGCAAGGGCCACGGTGCCTGCAAGAGCGCGGGTCACGGCTGCGCCGGCCAGAACGGCTGCGCCGGCAAGGGCTGGGTGGAGACGACGGCCGAGGAGTGCGCCGCGAAGAAGGGCAAGGTCGTCACGAACTGACCGCTTCGCTTCCAGCGCGACGAGCGCGGGCGTGGGTTCATCCCACGCCCGCTTTCGTTTTCTGGAGGGCCGCGATCCTTCGCGGCCGCCTACCGCGGCGGAGCACGGCGCCGCAGGCGCACGCCCGCCAGGCCGATCGGATCCTCCGTCGACGATGAAACGAAACCGCGGCGCTCCCGACTATCGAGGGCCAATCACCCAATCCCCTCGATGCCGATGCGACACGCCCTTCACGAGCACTGGCCCGAGTACCTGATCGAGGCCGCGCTGCTCGCGACCTTCATGGTCGCGGCGACGGCCTACACCGTGGTGCTCGAGCATCCCGCGTCGCCGCTCCACGCGGCGCTGCCGAGCGCGCTGGTGCGGCGCGCCGTCATGGGCGCGCTGATCGGCGCCACCGCCGTCACGTTGATCCGCTCGCCGTGGGGACAGCGCAGCGGCGCGCACTTCAACCCGTCCACCACGCTCACCTTCCTGCGGCTCGGCAAGATCGCGCCGTGGGACGCGCTCTTCTACGTCGGGTTCCAGTTCGCGGGCGCGATCGCCGGCGTGCTGGCGGTGCGCATCGCGCTCGGCGAGCTCGTGGCCCACCCGTCGGTCGCCTACATCGCGACCCGGCCGGGGGCCGCCGGTGTCGCCGCGGCCTTCCTGGGCGAGGTGGCGATCGCGTTCCTGCTGATGCTCAGCGTGCTGGCGCTCTCCAACCACCCGCGCCTCGATCGCGTCACGCCGTTCGTGGTCGGCGCGCTGGTCGGCACCTACATCCTGGTCGAGGCGCCGCTCTCGGGCATGAGCCTCAACCCGGCGCGCAGCTTCGCGCCGGCGCTGGTCGGTGAGCTGTGGCGCTCGCTCTGGCTCTACTTCGCCGCGCCGCCGCTCGGGATGCTGCTCGCCGCCGAGCTCTTCCTCGCGGTCCGCGGCGCCCGCGCCGTCCACTGCGCGAAGCTCCATCACCGCAACTCGCAGCGCTGCATCTTCCGCTGTCGTTTCCACGAGCTCGCGAGCACCGTCGCTCGCTGAGCAAGGGGTCGTCATGTCCACCGATCACTACGACGTCATCATCATCGGCTCGGGCGCGGGCGGCGGGACGCTCGCCTGGAAGCTCGCGCCCACCGGCAAGCGCATCCTGATCCTGGAGCGCGGCGGCTACGTGCCCCGCGAGCGCGACAACTGGGACTCGAAGAAGGTGATCCTCGAGTCCAAGTACCACGTGGCCGAGGAGTGGTTCGACCGCGGCGGTGACGGCTTCCACCCGGGCGCCCACTACAACGTGGGCGGCAACACCAAGTTCTACGGGGCCGCGCTGCTGCGGATGCGCGAGCGCGACTTCGGCGAGCTCCGCCACCACGGCGGCGTGTCGCCGGCGTGGCCGATCTCCTACGCCGAGCTCGAGCCCTACTACACGCAGGCCGAGCACCTCTACTTCGTGCACGGCGAGCGCGGCGCCGACCCCACCGAGCCCGCGGCGAGCGCGGACTACAGGTACCCACGGATGAGCCACGAGCCGCGCATCCAGGAGCTCTCCGACGACCTCGCCAGGCTCGGGCTCAAGCCGTTCCACGTGCCGGTCGGAGTGATGATCGACGAGGCGAACCCGCACACGAGCGCCTGCATCCGGTGCAGCACTTGCGACGGCTTCCCATGCCTCCTGAACGCGAAGGCCGATGCGCAGGTGGTGTGCGTCGACCCTGCGCTCCGGCATCCGAACGTCTCGATGCGCACCGGCGCGCTCGTCACCCGCCTCGCCACCGGCGCGTCGGGCCGCGCCGTGACAGCGGTCCACGTCGAGCGTGGCGGCGCGCGCGAGATCTACACCGCAGACGTGGTGGTCGTGTCCGCGGGCGCGATCAACTCGGCGGCGCTGCTCCTGCGCTCGGCGAACGACGAGCACCCGCGCGGCCTCGCCAACGGCTCGGACCAGGTGGGCCGCAACTACATGGCGCACGTGAACTCGATGATGCTCGCGATCTCGAAGCGCCCCAACCCGACGGTGTTCCAGAAGACCCTCGCGCTCAACGACTTCTACTTCGGCGCCGACGGCTTCGACCACCCGATGGGCCACATCTCGTTCGTCGGCAAGAGCGACGAGTACATGCTCGCGGCGGGCGCGCCGAAGCTCGTCCCCGGGCTCACGCTCGACCTGATGGCGCGCCACTCGCTCGACTTCTGGATGACGACCGAGGACCTGCCCGATCCCGAGAACCGGGTGACGCTGACCGAGGACGGCGGCATCCGGCTCGCTTACGAGCCCAACAACCTCACCGCCCACGGCATGCTGCAGAAGAAGCTCAAGTCGATGCTCGAGCACATCGGCTGCGAGGAGCACCTGCTGCCGCACAACTTCTACGTCGGCAAGCGCATCCCGCTCGCCGGCGTCGCGCACCAGAACGGCACCGCGCGGTTCGGCCGCGATCCCCGCACCTCGGTCCTCGACGAGAACTGCAAGGCCCACGAGCTCGACAACCTCTACGTGGTCGACGGCAGCTTCTTCCCGTCGAGCTCGGCGGTGAACCCCGCGCTCACGATCA